>NZ_RZPW01000004.1:0-32720 GCF_003998455.1 Mesorhizobium sp. M7A.F.Ca.CA.001.08.2.1
GGCCAACACAGCCCATGCCGCAGATCGGCAGAGGGACCATTGTCTTCCACATCCCGAGAAGGACAATGGAAAAGGTTGCGCTGAGAACCAATACCTTGAACATGGTCTTGCAGACTTCGACCATGGAACGAGCAGACCCCAAGCGCTTCAGCCCTTCAAAGGGGTCAATTTTCTTAAAGCTGAGCTTCATCGGCTCCAGAGAGAAGACAAATCCACCATTGGCTAGCAGGCTGGCCAAAATCACCGCGGCGACAAGGGTTCCAAGCAGCGGGCCAACAGCCGCGACTGTGAGTTGGACGAGCACAACCAATGCCTGCGGCACCGCGGTATCGAAAGGTAGGCTCTGCAACTTGGTGGCTAATAGGAGCGCTTCCCGGCATTTGTCCTCGATCACGCTGCCTCTTAGCCAAAGGTAGCCGAGCCCAGCGCAAGTCCCGACCGCGCGGACGAAATCGGAGCTACGTGGCAGCTGTCCTTTTTTGCGCGCTTCACTTAACTTCTTCGGGCTGGCGGCGTGTGTCTTCTCTTCACTTGTGTCGCTCATGGCAGCAATTTGTCGAACCACTCCAGCACGCCGTTGGCACGTGTGACCTCCAGTTTCATGCTCTCCACCAGATAGGCAGCGTAGGTGACCATGAGAACTGGAAAGACAATGTTCTTGATTGCCGGAGACAGTTGGCTCGCCTTAAATTGCGGGGCAAAGCGACGCAGCAGCATCATCGATATATCAATCAGTATCAGGAAGAACACGACAGGCCCCGATACCAATAATGCCGTGCGCATTATGCTGTCGAGAAGCCCCAACAACTCCATTGCTCCTGGCCCACTCAGTGTCGGGTGAAACTGATACACCGGCCAGATCAAGTAGCTGCGGTACAGGACACTGATCAAAGTTTCCAGGCCTCCTGATCCGACGAATATGGCAATCGCAGTGATCCCCAGAAAAACGCCCATCGCGGAAGCCTGACTGTTCGTCGCGGGATCGGCCGAAGCGGTCGGGCTGCTGATGCCGCGTTGGTTGTCGATAAGCTCCCCGGCAGCCTGAAGGCCCCAAAGCGGAATGCCAAGAAAAGTGCCAAGGAGTACACCGACAAAAACTTCCTTGAATCCGAGCAGGGTTAGCTGGATCAGGCGCGTATCAGGATCCAGCGCCGGCAATCCGCCGCTGACGTGTGCCAGGCATGGTAGTGCGAAGCCAACAGCCAAACAGCCCCGGATCAGCCCACTGATCTGCGAGCGTGTGAATACGGGAAAGATCAGCATGATGCCCATCGCGCGGGCTGCCCCAAGACCTGCCGCAACGACGAGTTCGAGAGCCGTCTGGATCAGAATTTGAATATCGGCCGATGGCGCGTCCATGGGGCGGACTAGTAGCTAAGTGTCATTGCGGGAAACTCGGTGAAGATCTGATCGGCTAGCTCTATGAGCGGGGCGCTTAGCACAGGAGCAAACAGCCCAATCACCGCGACAACGACCAGAAGCTTCACGGTGAGCGGCAAGCTTTCATCCTGGATCTGCGTCGCCGCCTGGAGGATGCCGATGACGAGGCCGACAACCACTGATGCAATGAGCGGCGGTAGAATCCAGATCATGAAAACCACCAGTGATTGGCTCATAAGAGTAATGATGCTGGATTCAGTGATGATCAGCCTCCCGGTAACGTATAACTCAGCACAAGCCCATGCATCAATTTTGACCAACCATCAATGGCAACAAACAAGAAGATCTTGAACGGGACAGATATAACAGTTGGTGAGACCATCGACATACCCATTGCCATCAAGATAGTTGTCACTATCAGATCTATAACAATAAAAGGCAGATAAAGTAGAAATCCTATCTCAAATCCGCGCGTCAATTCTGATAGCAAGAAAGATGGTACAAGTATTGCAAAGTCATCAGGCGTGGCTGCAGCGTGCATTTCCTCTGGCCAGACCTTTTCTGTCGAAGATAGGAAAAATCGCCGCTGCTCTTCATTTGTGAATTTCTTGAGATGCTCGCGCAAGGGCTCACTTCCGGCTTTAGCGGCGCTTACCCAGTCGTCGAATGTCTGATAGTGGAGCTTGGGATCCGACATGCGGTCATAGGTCTGCTCAGCAACGGGCGCACTAACGAACATAGTGAGGATCATCGCCGCGGCGTACAGCACCACATTGGGTGGTATGGTCTGGGTCCCGAGCGCATTGCGGACGAGGAAAAGAACAATTGATACCTTTACAAAGGCCGTTGTCGTGGCAACTGCTAAAACCAGCAGACCGAGTCCGGCGGTAACCGCAAGAAGCGCCAGGATTGTCGGCTGAGCTTCACTCATTGCATGCAAACCCGCCACGGAGCCTGATGCCCAGCTCTTCTCCGATGCGGACAATGTCGCCACGCCCGATACGCTGACCATTGGCCACTATGTCGACCGGGCCGTCGATCGGCCATCCAAGTTCAAAAATATGCCCTTCGCCGGCACTTCTTAATTCCCCAAGAGAAATAGGCCAGCGGCCGCATTCAAAGACAAGCACGATCTCGACATCGTCGAGATCCTTAGTAAGCTCCAGTTGCGATCCGGGTTGTGTCATATGCGCACTCTCCAAAGGACACGGTCGCGGGCGGAAAGGCCCCCGCAAGATTAATTCATCGCCGTCAAGATCCGCCTCGGCGCACAACTGGCCGACAGCTAGGGTGATCTGGCCGCGGCCGAACGGCGCAATATCGGGCAACAATGCATCACCGACACATGCGCTTCGAAGAAGCGCCGCAGGAAGGCGAAGCGTGCCGACCTCTCCTGCAACAATGAGCGGGAGCTCTGGAGGCAGCCCGCCCAGCTGCCGCGGCAACTGGGCAAGCAGTTCGCCTAGCGCGCGAAACGCAGGCGGTACTAAGCCGTCAAGTGGCGTGAACAGGAATAGACGGCCCTTGCCCTTGACCGCGCCGAAAATGATGTCGAGTTCAAGATGAGGAGCCAGCATCGTGGCTTCGCATACCCGCACGAGTTGCACGTTCAGACGCGTCGTCTCCTCCAGTCGAGTGACAAGCGGCTCCAGAGCGAGTTCGAGAATTAGCGAAGCAGTTGGCTCGGAAGGGAAGGCCAAGCCGTTCTGCACTGTCGTGATGAACTCCTCTACGAGCGGGCGCGACAGTGACAAGATGACCGTTTCGGCTCCCACTCTCCAGACGCAGTCAAGCATCGGAATGGCAGCAGGTTCCTGCTGCCAGACAAGCCCTGCCGTTCGCACCGATAGCGGCACCTCGTTGATCCGGCTTTGAAACGGCGTGCGCGGCGCTGCTGTATCATTGAGCCACGAGACAACCGTGTGGGACAGTTTCAGAACTGGTTCGAACATGGCGGGTGTGACCGCAGCGCCTATCAAAGACTGCACGGTCGTGTCATTCGGACGACCTCTTGCGACCGTCGGATCCGGTTGCGCGGCATTTAGGCAAGCGACCCCCTCGCATATTTCAGCAGTATCTCATCGTCGGCCTCGATCTCGGCTGCGGCCTCCGAATGAGTCTCGACGGCGCGCCGCACGTCGTCCTCGATTTGTTGCCATTTGTCCCTTGCCGCCGAACATATGACCCATAGCTCCCTCGTCCTGGACGCCGCCATCTCAGCCTCCTCTTGAGCGATTTGGGTATCATCAAGCATCTGCCGTCTGGAATTGATCTCAGCGGCAAGTTGTTCAGTGTGAAGGCGGTGACGGTCGAGCGCTGCGCTAGACAAGTTGTCGAGTGACATCAGATGCTGATAGAGCGCTGCTTCTTTTCTTGAACAATGTTGCTGTATCATTGCAAGCTCCCTAGAGGCATTTTGTACGGCTGAGGCGGCCACATCGCGCTGGGCTTCCTTCTTGGACAGCTCGCCAAGGGCACGACGCTCTTGCATTTCCTTCAGAAGCCGTAACCTCGAAGACTGAATCCAGTTTACGCGGTCAGACGCGACATCCATGCGACCGTCTCCTCGAAATCTGACGCGTCATCTTCGCTCTGGCGCAGAAACTCCCTCAGTTCGTCGATTGACGCGACAGCCCGGTCAGTCAGGGGATCTCCACCTGGCTTGTATTCGCCAACATTGATCAAGAACTCGGTCTCGGCATAGCGCGACAGGAGCTCGCGGAAAATGGATGCTGCCTTGCGATGTGTCCCCGAAACGACTGCATCCATGACGCGGCTGCGACTCTGCAGCACATCAATAGCGGGGAAATGCGATCGCGCCGCAATAGCGCGTGAGAGGATGACATGGCCATCGAGAATACCACGCGATTCCTCGGCGATTGGATCACCCGTGCCATCACCCTCTACAAGCACCGTATAGAAGGCCGTGATTGAGCCCCGCTCACCCATGCCGGCGCGCTCGAGCAGGCCTGGCAGCATGCCAAAAACGGAAGGAGGAAAGCCCCGTCGCGTCGGCGGCTCACCCGCAGCAAGGCCTATTTCGCGCATAGCGCGGCAGAAGCGCGTCAGCGAATCCAGCATGAGAGCAACGCGTAGGCCTTGATCGCGGAAATATTCCGCGAGCGCAGTCGCCATTGGAGCGCATTGCGCACGCTCTACCGCCGAGCGGTCGGATGTTTCAACCACGACGACCGTACGGAGAAGGCCCTCTTCACCAAGATTCCTTTCGATGAATTCACGAACTTCCCGTCCACGTTCGCCTATGAGCGCCACTATGACGACGTCAGCGGCGGCACCCTTTACGATCTGTGACAACAGCGTCGACTTGCCACCACCTGGCTCGCCATAAATCCCGATCCGCTGGCCCTCGCCGCACGTCAGCAGACCATCGAGGACACGGACCCCAAGCGGGAATGGCCGCTCAATCATGCGCCTCGTCATCGGATTGGGGGCTCTGCCATGCAGGGGCCGAGTTTCGACGGTCTTGATTTCGCCTTTGCCGTCCAATGGGCGGCAACGACTGTCGATCACGCGACCGAGCAAATCGCCGCCGACGGGCACCTCACGCATTCGGCCAGTGGCCACGACCTCTGCGCGGCTGGATAGGCCCACCAAGTCCCCGATCGGTGTCAGCAATACACCATCACCCGACAGGCCGATCACCTCGGCCTCGAGCGACAGCCCGGTTCGCGGGTCCTCTAGGAGGCAAAGTTCCCCAATACGAGTGTCTGGCAAGACGGCATGAACCAGTGTGCCGATAGCCCGCGTGATCCGACCGCGCACCGCACGCGTGTCAATTCGCTTGGCCGCAGCCCTCAAAGACGAGATTGCTGGAACGAGAGCTCGAGTGTCGGCGTCAGCGTTATGTTCTGGGACGGGCTTTCTCATAGCTCGCCTTTCTCACAGAGCGTCCCGAAACCAAGGCGCAGCGCGCGCATCTGGGCGTCAAGTCCAAGGTCAACATTGCCGTACTCGCTCCACAGCACGCAGCGTTGCGGCGACAATGTCGGGTCGGGCTCGATCCGCACCCTTGGTCGACCATCCTGGCCGTCGCATCGAGCAAACTCTCGTGCAAGCATGTCGACTTGCATGGGAGAAACATGAAGGCAAACGTCGGCGCCGCTGTATTGACACTCTATGGCGTGACGAACAGCCCTCACCAATAGCTCGCCCGGATCGAAAGCGCCGATAAGATCGCTCAATATTTCCATCACGAGCTGCGGCAATTCCTGCTCCAGAGCCGCCTTTCGTCGCGCGATTTCGGAGATTGTCTCCGCAATCAACCCTGCCATCTCCTCGGTGCCTGCATTCGAGCCCTCCATGTGGCCGCGCGCCCACGCCCGCTGGTAAACCGCGCGTGCCCAGTTTCGAACGCGCTGCCGATGCCGTTCTGCCGCGGCAAGGGCTTGCGCGGCGCTGTGCCAGGTTTCGAGCTCGCTCGCGGGTATCAGTGGTCCGACTGGACGCATCTGCGGCGCTATTGGCCCCTCGGAAAGTTCGACTGTCATTTCACCGGGGTCTCTGTCTCAAAATGAGCTACTACAAGTGAAAGCAATTGGCCGGCGGCGGTCCAATGCTCATGTGCTGGAGTCTCCGCGGCAGTCCCCTCGGGCAATCGAAGAAGCACGCGGTTACGCTCGGTCGCTGAACTGTCCTGGAGCCAAGCTCCAAGACATGCGTGTCCATCGTATTCGATTTGCTGAGCGAGTTTTTCTGGGTCCGAGATCAGTCTTTTGTCAACAGCATGCAGCAGGTGTCGGATTCCGAATGCGTGTGCATCCACGCCGATGCGTTTAACAAGGATGGCAAGCTCAGGCTGAGAGACAAACGCGACCAGCGAACGGGCATGCCAGATACTACCAGCAAGAAGGGCCGCTCGATATGGATCATGCCCGCGTAGAAGGTCCGGCCTGCAGCCGATGTGGTTCAGATCCACGTCATCGTTGCCCAGCAATTCTGCCAGCCTTGGATGCAGTCTGGAACACTTCTGCAACTTCACTAACGTTTCGGCCGATAACGCTGGATCAAGACGCGCCGCAAGACGGGTTGGATGGGCCGAAGCCGCAAGCTCGCTCGCGCCCGGAAAGTGCGGACCATCAGGTCGGGCGGTCTGTATAGGCATTGGCAATGAGATGTCACCCACGTCCAATTGCAGGCATTCTTTTGCGAATGGCCTCGACAGCAGAAGCATCCCGGCGCCCCTCGACCTTGGAAACGCCGGTTGATTGCTTGCGCCGACGCGTAACAACGCCGATCAAGAGATAACAGGCCACGGCGAATACGGCTGCGGCAAAACCTGTTACGGTCGCCAGAAGTGGCGCAGGAAGAGGTAGTGATGCTTGTGGCAAAACAGCAGTCGGATCGGGCCGTTGCTCGTGTGCGGACCGTTCTACCGGCACCAAAACCACTTCCACCTTATCGTAGGACAGGCCTTCGATGCTGTCGGCTACAAGCATCTTTATCTTTGGCAGCAGAGCCGCGACATTTGTTTTTGCGTCGTGCCTGATAAACACCGAGGCCGAGGATGGCGTGGCACCGGCTCGCACAAGGTCGTTATGCGGCAGCACGACGTGAACACGTACAGAAAAAACGCCATCGATATCGCTGATCGTCCGCGACAACTCTTCGCTCAGGGCATACACGTAACGGGCACGCTCTTCGGTCGGCGAGGCAATCAGGCCTGATCCTTGGAATATCTCACCGAGGTTCTTGAAGGATTGGCGCGGCAGCCCCTTGGCGTTCAGAAGGTTGATTGAGAAGGCGAGCAGCTTTTCGTCAACCTGGATCGTGCTGGTTCCATCCTTGGCGACCACCCGGATCGCGGCGACCCCGTTGTCTTCAAGAAGTGCGAGCATTTCATTTGCCTCACGCTCTTGCAATTGCGTGTAGAGGTCGGCTTTGCAAGCAGTGAGGGCGACGAGAACTGGCAGCATGACAAGTCTAACCGACCGCCACCCTGACAGGCCACGCATGATTTCGCCCTCGGCCAAGCCAATCATGCGCGCGGTTCAGCCTTCCTTCAAAAGTTTATTCACGGATGATGTGACGCCGCTGACGCCTTTGGAGATAAGCGCCACCTGGGTGACGCCGTTGTAAACATCCCGAAGACCAGCCATCATCGTTTCGAAGTCTTGCCCTTGTTGGGGAATGCCCGAGATTCCGGTTCCCGCCTCACCTGGAACGGGAAGCTTCTGCGCCGGTCCCGGTAGAGCGCCCTTCGAAAGGGCTATGTCATGGTCGAGCGCGGGGAAGGAAACAGTGTTGTGTGGATATAGGGAGGAAATCGTCTGCAACACGCGATCGCCCATGCCGCTCGTCGGCGCAGCCGCGCGCTGAACATCCATCGCCGCAGCAACTGGCGCCGCACTCGCTGGCCCCGCGGCGGCATCGTTTTTCAGCGAGTCGGCTGCATGCCCTAAGGCGCGCTCAAACTGGGCCTGCTCGACAATCGACGGTGATCCGACCCTGGGGAGGCCAGCCGTTAGAGTGGCAGAGATCGACGTGACAGGCATCATCATGTAAGGACTCGGTTGCTCTCTCTGACCGGGCGAGCCCCGCCCATTCATCACCCGGTGTCGGCGCAACACTCCTAGGGGGGCAAGCTGACAACAAGCTGACTAACGGCGGCGTCATTTCGACAATCTAAAATCTCTTCGGCAATTTAGTCACTTGTGATGATTTCAGCGTTTGGTTTATCAGTGCGACATGCCGAGAACGCTTATCCAACCCGTCACCCTGCATGTTTTGAGACTTCTTTGTGCCGGGTTTTTTCTGTCCACCGGGATTCACCCGGCGCATGCAGTCCCGCTGTCCCTTCCGGCGACACCCTATAGATACACGGTTCTGGATCAGGAGCTCGCTGCAGCGTTGCAGGAATTCGGCAACAACCTGAATATCAGGGTCAACATCAGTCCTGCGGTGAAGGGGCGAATTCGCGGACGTATGCCTGATTTGCCACCGCGCGCGTTCCTCGACCGCTTGACGAACCTTTACGGTCTACAATGGTACTATGACGGCCTTGTGCTCTATGTGTCTGCTGCACAAGAATCGCAAACTCGAATGCTTTTGATGACGTCGATTCGCTTCGATGCGTTCAAGGGGGCTCTCGACAAGCTTGATATCTCCGACGAGCGCTATGTGGTCAAACCCGTGCCAGGCAATGGCCTCGTCTTCGTTTCCGGTCCACCGCGCTTCGTCGCACTCGTGGAGCAGACCTTTAACGGCTTGGTGGCGCAGGCGCAGGCGCAGACTCACATAGCGGCAACGCCAAAGGAATCAGTGCTGATCTTGTTTCGCGGCTCCTCCACTACGGTCGTTCGCGACGGACGACCGGATGCTTCTTATTCTTCTGACATCCCACAACAGGATAGCGTTGGCGGGAAGCCTGAGCTGGGCAAGAAATGAACATTGAGGATTTCCCGCAGCTCTGAAGAACATGACTGCGGCTACCCCTTTGTGAACTCTTCGCAAACTCGTCAGTTTCTCGAAAGCTAATCCGCTCATGATGAGTCCCGGCAGCTCTCGCGGTGACTCCGGCCATTGTGTTGGACCGAACCTTGGAGCCGGCCCGGAACACAGCAATTGAAGGCAGGGCAGGCGCATTCGTGACCTGCCGACGCTTGGAATTGTCGAATTTTGTGAAACGCAAGGGATCTTCTGTCGGGGTCTCTTGTGGGGATTTCAACGTCACGTCTGAGGATGCATAATGTCGGCCAGTAATCTTTCAACTTTCTACCGCTCAAATTCGCTACAGTCCGCAAGGGGTTGGCCGGGCCTGAAAGTTTCCCATTTTGCGACCCAGCATCAGCAAAGTGCATCGTGCTTCGAAGCGATGCTGTCCACTTGTGTGCTGGCAGACAAGCCCGGCTCTTTCGCGCAAGGGGATCTGCCAGCGTCGAATCTTGATTCGACAATGGATAAATTGCGGCAGGACCCTTTGGGCCATCTGGCACCGGATGTCTTGACATTGAATGGCTTGGAGCAACACCCACTGGATCTGCTGCCGCCAAATATGAGGGCGGCTCTCAAGGAGGACCAATCGCAACGCTCCAAGGCGACTGAAGCCCAACATCTGCTCGGCGTCACTCCGAAGATCGAGCCGGCTCCCAGGCCGAGCCCCGGAATCACGTGGAACGGTGGGTCGCTGACCACGGCTGAGTTGCAGATTGTTGCGGTACTCAACCGTCACAAGGACCAATGCCCGCTTACTTGGAAGTCGTTGACCGACAAAGCCAATGATCCCTCTACGCCACCGGATCTGAAAGCGGCGATCCAGGGACTGCAGCAGGATTCGGGACTTTTTTATGCGATTGGCTCGCAGGGCGACGGCCGCTGTGGAGGCAAGATCAACGCCAAGGACTTGGCCGGATTTTCAAACCACCACCCACAAGTTGCTGCATTTCAGGAAGCCCAAGCGCGAAGCTACGAGCAGAACTACATACCATCCGACGGCAGCGGAGGTTTGCAGCCTTCGGTCATGACCTTGAGCGATGCCTTGCGAGAGTTTTACCGGTACTCCGAAAATCTGTCCAAGGACCTGAGTCTGGATGAGTTCAAGAAAATGGTCGGCGGCGAATCGAAAAACGGCAAATTTCCGCCCCAGGTCATTGCGGCGGCGCAATATTTCCTCGATCACCCCGATGCTTGGAACCAGTTGTGCGGTGGCTCGAAAGGGAAGATGCACAAAGAGGATTTCCTGCAAGTCGCCTCATCGTCGATGAGCCTCACGCAAACTGAGCTGAATACGGTCGAGATGATCAAGGACCATCAGGACACGTTCTTTGGAAGCGGTGTTCTGACTCGCGACAAACTGGCGAAAATGAAAGACGACAAGAGCCTTGATCCGAAAGTGCGGGAAGCAGCCTCTCAGCTCCTTTCAGATCCTCTTCTGTTTGGCCTCCTGAACAATTCGATCACGGGCTATAAGACCCATCATAAATTCTTCGACTTTGGCGGCGGGCATACGGTTGATTCCGGCAATATCAGCAAAAAAGACTTTGCCCATTTTTGCACAAACATGTCGTCTGCGAACCGCAACGTTCAGCAGCCAATCACCCACGGCGCCCAAACCGCAGAAGAGCAGAATGCCGTCGCGGACATGAAGATGGGCCTGATGGACCAGCCTGACATTAAGTCAGCCAAAAAGAACGGCGGGGCCGTCATGCACGTCGTCGACTCCGTGCTCAAAATCGAGACGAAAGTGCTCGACTTGGCGGCAACGGCGGTGGGACTGCTCAGCTTCATTCCGGGCCTCGGACAAGTAGCCGATCTTGCCTCGATGGTTCTCGAGGCTGAGTCGCAAGCAGCCAATCTCCTGCGTACGGCCATTAACGGAGGCGATATGAAGCGAGCGCTGGAGGAAGCTGGCCTCAATATGGCCGCGCAGGCGATCGGCCTTATCGCAGGCCCCGAGGTCAAGCTGGCCATTCGAAATGGGCTCGTAAAGCACCTGATGGAAGAGGCCTTGGCGGCAGGCATTGATCTTTCGGTCTCGACGGCGCAGGACTACGCAGAAGGCTATGTGAATAACCTCAAAGCGCGCCTTGCAGGCGGCCCTGAGCAAAGCCTAGGCCTTCCGAGCATGCCATCATTCCAGAGTGTGGCAAGCAATGTGCCCTTCGTCGGCATTGCCTTATCCTAGCCGTCGCCTTGCGCGGAAGCTTTGGCTCGCGCGCTGACATAAGGGTCATTGTGGCACAAGCAGGGGTTCATCCGCATCAACGCAGCGGTGTTCCTGACGCCATCTGGATCGGACTGTGAGGGGGATGTCCGAAGTCTGTGAAGGCTTCGGTATATGACGACTTCAGAGTTACGCTGAGCCCAGCCATCTCGAGCCGGTGCGCCGGGTCGAGGTTTTCACGGGCGCCGGCCGGCAGCGGGAATGGTCTCCGGAAGGCACGGCGCGGATGGTGGCGGAGCGGCGCAGCCGAAGGAACGGCTGTCGCGCGCCCAGGGCGGCCTCCCGAACAGCAGACGATGATCTCCTGCCTTGGGCCTATATCCTTGTGCCCACGCTCAAGGCAGTCGGCTGAAAACAGCGCTGATTTAAAACAGCATTATCCTGCACTGCACCCTCGATCCTTGCGCTCACCGATCGCTCGTCGACACGCACGCGGTCAAGTCGTTATCGGCGCTATGCCGATGGGCTTCGAGAGCAAGGTGGACGCTGAGCGGTGCGTCAGCCTCAGGGCGCGGCTGGCCAGCTTTGGGTCTCACGCTCTATGACGGCAACACCCGGCTGATCCACTTGGCCTGTTCGCGGGCTCCCGGCAGCGGCGCGGAAGCCACGGTCCGCCTTCCTCGGCTTCAGGCCAAAGATACCGCAGCATGCTCCAGAGCTATGTCTGCCGCCTCCGCCCCATCGTCGCTGGTCATGTGGAAAGGACAAGCAGGCTACGCACCCCATAATCCCGTCGGGCAGGATTCGACAGTCGACGGCGAGACATTCGCCAAACCTCACCCTTGATTCTCAGCAACGTTAAAAAAAATTCACATAATGTTCGTGAGTGTAGTCTCCTGTCAGGTGGTACATTAGCCCCAATATCTGGCGTCTTAGTCGTAGAAAGGACTGTGATCCATCTTCCATTAGCATCCATACCAGCGGATTTACAGCAAATGACGAGAGAGGTCTCATGCGGATTGATGGGGATAGAAGGGCTAGCGGCTTGCTGCATCCCGTCCGGGTTGATGCCAACCAATGTTGACACTGGTAAATCGCCTAAGGACGGCAGCGCATCTTGATCGCCTTCGAATCCTGGGCCTTTGCGCGCATGCGGATCTAACCGTCGGCGAGCTGGCCGATATTACCAGTCTGCCTCGCGAGCAGGTTCGACGCCACGTTCGGCGGCTGGGCAGAGCCAACTTTCTTTGCTGCAACGAACAACGTCCGCAGTCTTCGTACCATATGCAAGCAGGAGGCAAGGATGGCGGGCTGGCTCAATTGGTGGTCGATCTCCTGCCCCACGATGATGGCCATCATAAAAGAGACCTACAACGCCTGGAAGCAATACAAGACGCGCGGTTGAAGGGACCGCCTGCTTGATCGTGAAATAGATCAGTCCAAATGGAGCGCGACTACCATGGATAACTCCGCCGGCGGCGCCATCGCGCAGCCCGACACTTACGGGCGGCCTCACTTAGCCGCCGTCGACTCCCGCGTTCACGAACTGCTTCTAAGACAGGAGCGTCAGGAGCGGACAACTCTCAAACTGATCGCCTCCGAGAACTTTGCCTCCTCGGCGGTGTTGGAAGCGACCGGGTCGATTTTCACCAACAAGTATGCCGAGGGATACCCCGGTGCGCGCTACTACGCCGGAAACGAGATCGTCGATGAGCTTGAGACCCTCGCGATCGAGCGCCTGAAAGCGCTATTTGGCAGTGAACACGCCAACGTCCAGCCTTATTCAGGCTCGCCAGCCAACCAGGCTGTCTATCGCGCGCTTTTGAGCCCCCGTGACAAAGTCATGGGCTTGCCTTTACCCGAAGGCGGCCATCTGACTCACGGTTGGTCCGTCAATTTTTCCGGCAGCGATTATCAGCGCGTCCCGTACAGGCTGCACGAAAAGACACAGCAAATTGACTATGACCACTTGCGCGAGACCGCCAAGCGGGAACGCCCGAAGCTAATTTGGGTCGGCGGAACTGCTTATCCGCGTATTTTTGACTACGCGGCAATGGCCGAAATTGCTTCGGAGGTGAACTCGTATCTGGTGGCTGACATCGCCCACATCTGCGGCCTGGTTGTCGCAGGAGTGCATCCGAACCCCGTGTCCCATTGCGATGTGGTCACCAGCACCTCTCACAAGTCGATCCGCGGTCCCCGGGGTGGCTTCATTTTATCAAGGAATGAAGACCGTTATCAGCCCCTCCATCATCCGAAGAGCAAACACAATCTGGCCAAACGTATAGACCGCGCCGTGTTCCCTCTTCTGCAAGGCGGACCGCATATGAATACTATCGCCGCGCTTGCCGTCGCTTTGCAGGAAGCAGCGAACTCGTCCTTTCGTGTCTACGGTCAGCAGATCGTCCACAACGCCAAGGCTCTGGCCCAGGCGCTTCTGGAGCGAGGTTATGAACTCGTCACCGGGGGCACTGACAATCACATGCTGATCCTTGATCTTCGGGACCGGCCGCTGTCAGGCAAAGCCTATGCGGAGCGCTTATCGCGTGCAGGCATCATTGCGAATTTCAATATGGTCCCGGGCGACCGGCGGCATCCGGCGCTGACAAGCGGCATCCGCTTAGGGACACCAGCGGTGACGTCCATGGGCATGCGCGAAACGGAGATGGTGCAGATCGCCGCTTTCATCGACTCGGTCTGCCGCCAGCCCGATGACCAGGAAGTTCATGCGAGCGTACGAAGAGACGTTGCCGACTTCTGCACTGCGTTCGATGTTCCCGGCATCCGCGACCGATAAGCCACCCCAATCCAGAAACTCCTCACTAACTCCAGCACTTGAAGCGAGGGCATTTTTATGACCAGGCAGTTCGTGTTCTCTTCCGAATCCGTCGGCGCGGGACACCCCGACAAGATGGCAGACAACATCTCCGATGCCATTCTCGATGCGGTCCTGCGCACCGATCCGAAGGCGCGCGTCGCCTGTGAAGTGTTGGTGAAGACGGGGATGGTCGTTGTGGCTGGCGAGATCACCAGCCATGCCCACATCGATTACAGCCAAGTCGCCCGCGATACGATACTCGATATTGGCTACGACGATGATGCGATTGGCTTTGATGGTCGACGTTGCGCCGTCGTTCTGGCCCTCACCGAGCAGTCGCCCGACATAAGCCAGGGCGTTGATGAAGGACGAGGGCAGGATCTCGGGCAAGGGGCAGGGGATCAGGGCATCATGTTTGGATTCGCATGCAACGAGACGGATACATTGATGCCCCTGCCGATCCAACTCGCTCACCATTTGACGAAAAGACAGGCCGAGGTCCGGAAAGCGGGACAGCTTGGCTGGCTGCGTCCGGACGTGAAATCTCAAGTGTCGGTACGCTACGAAGGGCTCCGCCCGGTGGCGCTGGATACCATAGTCCTGTCAACGCAGCATGACGAAGCGGTCTCACAAGCCACGGTCCGCGAAGGCGTCATTGAGGAGATCATAAAACCGGTCCTGCCGGCCCACCTGGATACTTCGGGGATCAGATTTCTGGTCAACCCAACAGGGCGGTTCGTGGTCGGTGGGCCTGCCGGCGACTGCGGCCTCACAGGACGGAAGATCATCGTCGATTCCTACGGTGGGACCGGGCGTCACGGCGGCGGTGCCTTTTCGGGCAAGGACCCATCCAAGGTTGACCGCTCGGCGGCCTATGCCGCCCGCTATGTCGCGAAGAACATCGTTGCCAGCGGCCTTGCGGAGGTCTGCGAGGTTCAGCTTGCCTACGCGATCGGCGTGGCTAGTCCGGTTTCTGTCATGGTCAATACCTTCGGAACCGCAAGGATCGAGGAAAAAAGGATCGAGCGCCTTGTTCTCGAGGTTTTCAATCTCCGACCGAAAGGCATCATCAAGATGCTTGATCTCTTACGGCCGATATACCGCAAGACGGCGACATACGGACACTTCGGGCGTGAAGAGCCTGAGTTCACTTGGGAGAAGACGGACAAAGCTGACGATTTGCTGCGTGAAGCCGGACAGGCAGCTGCGTGAGGGCGGCTGGATCAAGCGCATGCGGCAACCCATTTCAACTCGCGAGACCACGCCCGGCCGGCGTGGCAAGAAGCCGGCTCGGGTTTTGGCGGAGATTTTGATGCCGGATTATGACGTGCTTTGCATCGGCAATGCCATTGTCGACATCATCGCCCAGTGCGACGAGGAATTCCTCGAGACCAACGGCATCATCAAGGGCGCGATGAACCTCATCGACACACAACGCGCCGAACTGCTCTACAGCCGCATGGGTCCGGCGATCGAAGCCTCCGGCGGCAGTGCCGGCAACACGGCGGCCGGCGTCGCCAGCTTTGGCGGCCGCGCCGCCTTCTTCGGCAAGGTCTCCAACGATGCGCTGGGCGAAATCTACGCCCACGACATCCATGCGCAGGGCGTCGCCTTCGGCACCACGCCGCTCAAGGGTGAGCCGCCGACGGCGCGCTCGATGATCTTCGTCACGCCCGACGGCGAGCGCTCGATGAACACCTATCTCGGCGCCTGCGTCGAGCTTGGCCCTGAGGATGTCGAAGCCGACAAGGCGTCTGGCGCCAAGGTCACCTATTTCGAAGGCTATCTGTGGGACCCGCCGCGCGCCAAGGAGGCAATCCGCCAGACGGCGAAGCTGGCGCATGCGGCAGGCCGCGAAGTGTCGATGACATTGTCGGATTCGTTCTGCGTCGACCGCTACCGCGACGAGTTCCTCGACCTGATGCGCTCGGGCACGGTCGACATCGTCTTTGCCAACAGCCACGAGATCAAATCGCTCTACCAGACATCGTCATTCGACGAGGCGCTGGCGCAGATCCGCAAGGATTGCCGGATCGCCGCCGTAACCCGCTCTGAAAAAGGCTCGGTCATCGTGCGCGGTGACGAAACCGTGGTCATCAAGGCGACCGCCATCAAGGAACTGGTCGACACGACAGGCGCCGGCGATCTCTATGCCGCCGGCTTCCTGCATGGCTACACGCAAGGCCGCGACCTGCAGACCTGCGGCGACCTTGGCTCACTGGCCGCCGGATTGGTGATCCAGCAGATCGGCCCCCGGCCCCGGCAGAATTTGCGCCGCGAGGCTGAGCAGGCGGGGCTGACCATTCCGGACGTTCAAACGAGTTAGTGGCCTACCTTCCCGTTGTGCAGGCTATCTCGCCAGAAGCGCAATCACGGAATAGGGAAATCCTGATGTCGAACATGATGAAGGCGCTTGTGAAGGCCAAGGCCGAACCGGGCATCTGGATGGAAGAGGTGCCGGTGCTGGAAATCGGCCCCAACGACGTGCTGATCAAGATCAAGAAGACGGCGATCTGCGGCACCGACGTGCACATCTACAATTGGGACCAGTGGGCGCAGAAGACGGTGCCGGTGCCGATGGTGACGGGCCATGAATTCGTCGGCACCGTTGCCGATTTCGGCGCAGCGGTCACCGAATACAAGGTCGGCCAGCGTGTATCGGGCGAAGGCCACATCGTCTGCGGCCATTGCCGCAACTGTCGCGCCGGGCGAGGGCATCTGTGCCGCAACACACTCGGCGTCGGCGTCAACCGTCCAGGCGCCTTCGGCGAATATCTGGCGATCCCGCAGCACAATGTCGTGCCGATCCCCGACGATGTGCCCGATGAGATTGCCGCGATCTTCGATCCCTTGGGCAATGCCGTCCACACCGCATTGTCCTTCGATCTGGTCGGCGAGGACGTGCTGGTGACTGGCGCCGGGCCGATCGGCATCATGGGCGCGCTCGTCGCCCAATGCGTCGGCGCGCGCAAAGTGGTCATCACTGACATCAACCCGGTGCGGCTGGCGCTAGCCAAGAAACTCGGCGTCCAGCATGTCGTCGACGCCTCGAAGGAGAAGCTGCGCGACGTCATGCCGGTGCTCGGCATGACCGAGGGGTTCGACGTCGGCCTCGAAATGTCGGGCGCCGCCCCCGCTTTCCGCGACATGATCGACACCATGAACAATGGCGGCAAAATCGCCATTCTGGGCATTGCGCCGACCGGCTTCGAAATCGACTGGAACAAGGTCATCTTCAAGATGCTGCATCTCAAGGGCATCTACGGCCGCGAGATGTTCGAAACCTGGTACAAGATGATCGCGCTTGTGCAGGGCCCGCTGGATGTCTCCGGCCTGATCACCCACCGCATCGGCATCGACGATTTTCAGATCGGTTTCGATGCGATGAAGAGCGGCAGTTCCGGCAAGGTGGTGATGGACTGGTAGGGATTGCCTTGGCCGCTATTCAGGAAAAGCTGACGACAGCACCTCTGGTCCGCCGGACATCTTCCAACTAGGGGAACATGGCTGGGTGGAGAGCTATGGCTCCGCTACGTGCGCTCGCTATCATATACGGCGACGTATCGCGGCCCACCCGGTGACGGTCGATGGGGCAATTCGCTTCAGTCGATGACGGAAACCCGGTGAACCGATGCTGAGGCCCCGACGCGATCGTCTATTTCCTATGATCTGCGATTGAGGTCGAGGTGTTGCCGCTTTCAGCGGGTAAGATGCGATAGACGACTTCCGGTACCCTTCCGGTCAGCGAAAAGGAAGGCAACGAGCCGCATTGCCTCAAGCAAATGTTACCAATAGTGTCCTGTTCCAAAGGGGATGGACAGGTCGTGCCATTCCGGTTCGGGGGAAAGATGGCGCGGCTCAGCATGGCGATACGGTGAAGCGGCGATCGTGGAGCTTTATTGCGGCGTTGACAAGCGGCGCATTCTGGATGAGTTCGAGGCGGTAACCGGCTATTATTCGCAAGCGCGCGATCCGTCTTATGAACCGTCGTGAGCAGAGGCCGTCTGCGGGCAAGAGCCGCAGCCGCTGTTACGGCAGCGATGTCCGCGACGCGCTCATCGTGTTGTGGGAGGATTCGGAGCGGCTGGGTCCGCATCGACGCTCGCGGCGGCCAGCGCCGCCGGGCAGGAATGAGTTCGCAGTTCGCCGCTCGGTGCCAGCCCGCACCTTCGGCGATTGGAAAGATCCGCCGCCCGGCTTTGTTGAGCGCATTCGGGCACGTCTTCGTCAGGGAGCTTCGTGCAGACGATGGTGCTGACCGGGATTGCCGCCGGCTGGACCGAATGCATTCCGCTCCGCACGCGCGACAGCGGCAATGTGATCATGGCGATCAAGCAGGCCCGCTCCCGGTTTCGCTGACCCTGTGCTGCTGTTTGCCGGCATCCGCCCGCACAGGAAGAGCTTGTAAAAGCGGTCGGTGCGGAAATCGAGGAGCCGTTGGTCGTCGATCTTCAGCCTGAACGCGGTCGTTTGCTGGTGCCGCAAATCGGCTGTTGCATGTACATCCCTGTCAGACGTCAGTTTTCCTCGCCTATTTTTGGTGTCGAGCGCGAAGTGCTCCAACCAGATTGCAAGGCTTTTTGGAAATGAGAGCGGCTTTGCGCAGGGCGCTCCGTTGTTGAGCATTCAAGCTACCAAGCCAATGACGCGCAGGTTCCACCAGGCTCGCCAGCCTTGAAGGACAGCGAAAAAAGCAGAGCACGACAGACACAACAGTGCATCAGGACGCCGCAGTCGTTGAAGATGGGGCGCTGCATCCATACCGTGGATGCATTCGATCCAAATAATCGATTTGTTCAATCAGTTTCTCGAAAGCTAACCCTACCCTCTCTGGGAATCGGGCTCTGAGCCGCGACGCTGCCTTGCGAGCGCAGGGGCTGCACGTAGGAGAGATGATGCAACGAGAAATCGCACGCGGGTTGCTGGCCTCGTGGGTTCGCCGACCGGCGTATTTGAGCCCGTCAGTTGGTCCTCACCCGCGCCTATTGCCACCGAGCGACTTGCATGTCCCTCCGACTCGGACCAGTTCCGAGAGCTGCGACGAGTTGCGCGCCGTGTGCTCCGATCAGATGGCCGCCGGTGACGCGTTCGATGGGCCGTCCCTCTTCGAGAGGAGATGAAATGCGAACGCTGCTCGTGGATCATCATGCGGATCTTGCGCGCGCCATGCGACTTGCGCTCGGGGATGGCGGCTTCGTCGTTGATGTCGTTGGTACTCTGGAACTGGCTTCGAGTGCATTTTCTTGCGCCAGCTATGAAATTCTCCTGCTGGAATTGGCTCTGCCAGATGGCGATGGCTTGGGTTGGCTGAGGCAGTTGAGGACCCACGGGCATTCAGTTCCTGCCGTCATTATGAGCAGCCTTAACGATCTCGATAAGCGAATTGCGATCTTCAACGGTGGTGCGGACGACTTTCTGCTCAAACCCATCTCTACCGATGAGCTTATTGCCAGAATGAGAGCCATTCTGCGCCGGGCGACACAGATGACCGACCTGAGGCTCGTATTTGGCAATCTCGACTTTGATCCGGTCGCCCGCCAGGTTTTCGTTGATGGGCACCCAATGATGATCGCACGTCGCGAACTCTGTATTCTAGAGCACCTGCTTAACCGGGCAGGCCGCATCGTGCCCCGTGCGCAATTGGAAGATCACCTCTATTCATTCAACGACGACGTGTCTGCCAACGCGCTTGAAGTCGGAATTTATCGTTTACGGGGACATCTGACCAGATCAGGTGCAACGCCACGGATCAAGACCATCCGAGGCATTGGTTACATCCTAGAATTGACTGACGCCTCATCCGCATAGTTTGTCGAATCGAAAGAAGATCTATTTTGCTGATCCTTCAACATCCTTGCCCTGCGCTCAATTGGCGGGCGATCGCCAACAAGGTTACAAGACCTGCAGTGCCCCGTTACCTGGGCCATCTCCTCTGCGCGCTTATTGTGACTTTCCCACTTGGTGTCGCGGCGCAAAACAAGCAGGACAAAGGCCCGCCGCATGCGGCTTCGAATAGCATCAACGCCACGCTGACCCTTTCCTCTTCGCTCGGGGAGACCGTTCATCTGCCCGCGCCAGCCACGACCATCTTTGTTGCTGACCCCACGATCGCGGATTTTCAGGCGCCATCGAGCAAAACAATCTTCGTCTTTGGCAAGAAATCGGGGCGGACCAGTCTATTCGCCTTGGATGGCAATGGCGAGCCTCTCGCCGAATTGCGTATCGTTGTCACGCAACCGATCGGGGATTTACGCGCCATGTTGCGGGAGCAGGTCGGCGACTATCCCATCCGCGTCAACTATACGCCGCGCGGCGCAATCCTTAGCGGGACGGCGCCCGACGCAGAGGTCGCCGACACCGCAAAAAGAGTCACTGAGCAATATCTGGGCGACGGAGCGCAAGTCGTCAACAACATCAAGGTCGCTGGATCCCTGCAAGTTAACCTCAGCGTGCGCGTAGCCGAAGTCTCACGCAGCGCCATGAAGTCACTCGGCGTCAACTTGTCCGCCTTCGGTCAAATCGGCAATTTCAAAGTGGGCGTTCTAAGCGGAAGCGCTGCAAGCGCTGGGTCTGGTTCAACCCAGGGTGGCGGTACAGCAGAAATCGGATTCGACAACGGTGCCGTCAACGTCAGCGCGGTTCTCGACGCGCTCGCCAAGGAGCATATAGCTTCCGTCCTGGCTGAGCCGAACCTCACCGCTATGTCGGGTGAAAAGGCCAGCTTTCTCGCGGGCGGCGAATTTCCCATTCCTGTCCTGCAGGAAAACAGGCAGGTATCGGTTGAATTCCGTCACTTCGGCGTCAGTCTGGAATTTGTGCCGACAGTTCTCAGCAACAATCACATCAACATTCACGTAACGCCCGAAGTCAGTGAACTGTCGACGCAAGGTGCCGTGCAAATCAACGGAATTTCCGTGCCGGCAGTTTCCACGCGCCGAGCCGATACGGTCGTCGAACTCGCCAGCGGCCAGAGCTTCGCAATCGGCGGTCTAATCAGGCGGAACGTCAACAATGATGTCAGGGCCTTTCCCTGGCTCGGAGAACTGCCGATCCTGGGACCGCTTTTTCGCTCGACCTCGTTTCAAAAAGAGGAGTCAGAACTGGTCATTCTAGTTACGCCTTACATTGTAAGACCAGGCTCCAACCCAAACCAGATGAGCGCACCGACCGAGCGGGCGGCACCGGCTTTGAACGGAGGGGGCGCTCCGACGAATTCCGTGACAAGTCCCCCGCGAGACCGCGCTGCTATCCGTGCGGGCGCGCCAAGCGCCCAGGGCGGTCTCGGCTTCATCATCGAATAGTGTCATCCAAAGATGTTGCGTTTTATAATCGTCTTTGTCGCTCTGGCACCAAGCGTAAGTGGCTGCACAAGCACTACGCCAGTTGATGTCGAACCATCGGCACCAATGCTTGTCCGAGAGGAGACCACCGTCCTGACGTTGCAAAGCCTGCGCGCTTCCGAACGGCAGCGTTTGCGTGTTTTCCTAGACAAGGCCAGTCGCGGCCGGTTCGATGCCATCCACCTCCTCATCAGCGGTTCGCCCCAGCTCAGCGCAGGGGTAGCCCATCAGGCCAGGCAGTTGGCAATCGAAGAAGACAACATTCAATTGCGCGATCAACACGACGCCGGCTCAGTGCGAATTGAGGCGATTGTCTATCACGCCCGTCCGCCGGTCTGTCCCTCATATGGTGCCTCACCCAATGGAGAATCCTTCAAACAGCCGCTTGGTTGTTCGACAGGATATAACCTGGCCGTGATGGTCAACGATCCGCGCGATCTGCTCGACAATCAGGCCGTCAAGGCCGGCGATGGCGATCGTGCTTCTGTACCAGTTGCAACTTACAGAACATTCGGGACGGATAAAGGTGGCTGATACCGCCCTTATCTCGGCAGCACTCCTACCGGAGATTGAAAGCTTCCAATCGCGTCCTGATCTAAAATAAAAGGAACCGCTGGATGCAATATAGGCGCTATATCGAGGGCCTTAGGGCCGTTGCTGTACTTCCGGTCGTACTCTTTCATTTCGGAATTTCGGCGATCCCGGGTGGCTTTAGCGGGGTCGATATCTTCCTCGTCATCTCCGGCTACCTAACCAGCGGAAGCCTCCTGGATGACCTTGAACGCGGCCAATTTTCCATCGTCAACTTCTACTGGCGCCGTGCCCGGCGCATTCTGCCGGCGCTCGTCTTTGTGATGCTTCTCACCTGCATTGCGGCATTGTTCATTCTTCTGCCACCGGATCTGCGCGGATTCAGTCTTAGCATCATAGCTACCTCGACCTTCTGGTCGAACGTTTTCTTCTGGAAAACGTCAAGTTACTTCTCTATCGATGCCGCGCTTCTACCACTGTTGCACACCTGGCCGCTTTCCGTAGCGGAGCAGTACTACATCTTCGCACCAATCCTGATGTTCCTAATCTATCGCTACATCGGGAAGCGCTGGCTGACGACACTTCTTCCGATAATTCTCTGCAGCTTCGTAGTGGCGGTGATGGCGACATCGCTGGCACCCACCGCCGGATTCTATCTGCTGCCGACCCGAATCTGGGAACTCATGTTGGGCGCCCTGCTCATGCTCAAATGCCCCTCGCCGCTGGGCAACCGATTCCTGATGGAGTCGGTGGGGGTGGCCGGATTTGGCCTTCTCGCCATCGGGTTCTTCGCGATTTCGGCGAGTGATCCGTTCCCAGGCTACAACGCCTTGTATCCATGCATCGGAACGGCCCTTCTGATCTATGTTGGCCAAAATACCCCCTCGACGGTCGCCACCCGCATGCTCGAAGTCCGGCCGCTGGTCTGGATTGGGCTCATCTCGTATTCGTTGTATCTTGTTCACTGGCCTCTCAATGCGTTCGCGCACTATCTTTCGTTCCAAAAACTCGATCCGTTGATGACCGGTGCGATGTTGGTGGCAAGCCTCGCATTGGCTGCATTCTCCTGGAAGTTTGTAGAGCAGCCGTTTCGACAGAAGAGGGCCTTCACCTCCCCGGGGCCTATCTTCGCCTTTTCAGCGCTCGCGATCGTTGTCCTTTGTGCCGGCGGAGCGGCGGGGGCGCTCGGCAACGGCTTTCCGCAACGGTTTCCGGACTATGTCCAGCGGCGCATTTCCGTCGGGGACTGGAGGAATGGCATCTGTTTCAACGAGGGCACCAGCCGGATCGAAAGCTGGAATATGGAGGATTGCACGCGCACCAGCGGTTTTCCAACAACGGTTTTTTTGTGGGGCGACTCCTTCGCCGCGCACTATGTTTCCGGCTTGGGTGCTAACATAAATCGATTGCAGGCGAACATCGTTGAATATACGTACGCCAGCTGCGCGCCGATACTCTATTACTACCCTTACGATCGTCTTGATTGTGTCCGGTTCAATCGCAAGGCCTTGGACGTCATCTTGGAAGCGGACATCAAGACGGTTATCCTCAGCGGTAGATGGAGTGACTATGAGGTCAGAGGTTTCGACGGTCTTCAGCAAACAATCGCTACGCTTCGTGCCCTGGGCGTGCGCGTGTTTGTCATCGGCCAGTCTCCGCAGTTCCCAACTGACGTCCGGAGAATTGCGTTCTTCGCCAAGCGCCAAAATCTGGACGATACATCCTGGCCGATCGCGATGGACCCCGACATCAACGAACGTGTGCGCTCATTTACCAAAGGCGCCACATTCATCGATCCGCTGAAATTCCTGTGCAGCGCAGGACGCTGCGCCTATTCCGATAGAGGAGAGTTTTTATATTTCGACTATGGTCATTTCTCTTCAGCCGGCGCCACACTGGCAATCTCGAAATACTGGCCGGCTTTTGGCAAAGACAATGCTCTTCCTAAGACGAAGTAGCGGCTCAGCGGCTGACAAGCACCAGTGCGGGTCCCAGTGATAGCTCCTGCTTCCGCAGCAGCCGCGACGATGGAGCTGTTCAGGTTTAAGGCCCCCCGATAGTGACCTAGGATGGGTGCTGCCACGCGGCTCGGACTCAGCGTGCATTATCACGTAAATGTTGAGAGAATGAATGGCGCCGCGAAGGGCAATTCCAGCCGTCCAAAGCGACAGGCGTGTCGCGGCCTCGACATTGCAGTGGCGCTTACCTAACACGGCCTCACACTGCCCTCTAAACGGCCCCGAATTTGAACTGACGGCCCCTGGCCGGTTCATCGGGCAGGTCAAGGGCTAGGTGTAGTACACAGGGCTCATAACTTTCAGTTTCTAGTTGGTACGATGGGCCGTGGACGGTCGATGCAGACTTCAAGATGGCGAACGAAGCTCTCCATGCGTGCGTTGTCGAGGCAAGTGCCTTTGCCATGCTCGCGACTGGAGAGATTTCAAAATGAGCCTTGTAAGCGGAGAATGCCGCCGACGCTGTTCGGCTTGCTCGTGCCCTTGACGGCGGTAGGCTCGGCAGGGCCGAGGCCAGAGTTGCCGTAGTGGTCGTAATCGACCTCGGCTGTGACCGTGAAGCCGGGAACGACCATGTAGGCGACGTTTGCAGCCACACCAGAATCCTCGAGCTGATCACCCGAGACCTGAAGGTTGAACGAAGTTTTCTCGTCAAACTCGTAGGTGGCGCCCGCCCAGAAAGCCCACTGGCCGTTCCAGATTTTGTACGAGCCGCGCCCATGATTGGCAATTGCGCCGTTTGAGTCCTCGTTGAGACTGGCATTGGAACCGTAGCCGAAGAGTCCAAACAGCGACAGCTGGTTTGTGACAGCGACGTCGACGCGGATCTTGCCGGCAAAAGCTTCGTAATTGCTGTCATAAGCCGCGACGCCGGTGATCGAACCCCAGCCTTGCGTGTATTTCAAGCCGGCGACAACGGTAAGCGGTGTTTCCTGACCACCTTTCGGGAGTGGTCGCGATCTGTGAGGTTGCCGATCCTGTATTGGGATCGGAGATCGGCTTGTGTCTGGACTTGACCTTACGCTTGACCCGGAGCGGCAGCTTCGGCGTTTCGAGGTGATCAACGGTGCCGGCGGTCGGCGTCACTGGTCGGTGGATGACAAGGCGCGGATCATCGCAGAGACGCTGGAGCCGAATGCGATCATTTCCGAGGTCGCCCGCCGTTATGGTCTCAGGCCGCAGCAGGTCTTCGCCTGGCGCCGCGAAGCGCGCAAACAGGTCGCTTCGGTGCAGCAAGATTCTCCTGCCTTTGTGCCGGCGGTTGTGGCGGCGGCGGAACCTGTAGCCAGCCGTTCACCGAAGCAGCGGAAACGGCAAGCCACCCGAGATGCCGGCATGATCGAGCTTGAGATCGACGGCGTCGCGATGCGCGTCGGCCGGGGCGCCGATACCAAGACGGTGGCCGCAGTGATCCGCGCGCTGAAGGCGACGTCGTGATCGGGCCGACGGGTGCGGTCAAGGTCATGGTGGCGACGAAGCCCGTCGACTTCCGCAAGGGTGCGGAGGGATTGGCGGCGCTGGTGCGAGAGACAATGGGGGCCGATCCGTTCAGCGGGGCCGTCTACGTCTTCCGGGCGAAGCGGGCTGACCGGATCAAGCTGATCTTCTGGGATGGCACCGGGGTTTGCCTCTATGCCAAGCGTTTGGAGGATGGGGAGTTCCGCTGGCCGAAAGTGCATGACGGCATGATGCGGCTGACGGCCGCGCAGCTCTCGGCGCTACTCGAAGGTCTCGACTGGCGGCGAGTCCACGAGGCGCGCCGGACCCGCGTTCCAGCCCAGGCGGGCTGACCCGCGACGAAGTGAATCAGCCTGGATTCCGCTGTCGCGGGCTGTCGGCGAATATGGTCTGATCCGCTCATGGCGATGACGGCTGACCAGCTTCCCGACGATCCGGACGCGCTGAAGGCGATGGTCCTGGCGCGCGACGTCGAGAATGCCCGTCTGATTCAGATCATCAAGGAATTGCAGCGTCACCGCTTCGGCCGGCGTGCCGAGACGCTCCCCGAGGATCAATTGCTGCTGGGGCTCGAAGAGGCCGAGCAGATCGAGGCCGCCGACGAGGAAGAGAACGAACAAGCATCTCCCGCAGAGCGCCTGGAGCGCGCCAGGAAGCGCCGGACGAACCGCGGCGCGTTGCCATCCCATCTGCCGCGGGTGGAAATGATCGTCGACATCGAGGACCATGCCTGCCCATGCTGCCGCAATGGCTTGCATCGGATCGGCGAGGACGTGAGCGAGCGGCTCGACATCGTTCCGGCGCAGCTGCGTGTAATCGTCGTGCGGCGGCCCAAATATGCCTGCCGCGCCTGCGAGGACGTCGTGGTTCAGGCTCCCGCGCCGGCCCGGCTGATCGAGGGTGGTCTTCCGACCGAGGCAACGGTCGCCCAGGTGCTGGTCTCAAAATATGCCGATCACCTTCCGCTCTATCGTCAGGCGCAGATCTACGCCCGGCAGGGTATCAATCTCGATCGCTCTACGCTCGCCGACTGGGTCGGCCGCGCCGCCTGGCACCTGCGTCCGGTGCATGAGCGGCTGCTTGGCAAGCTGAAGTCCTCGCCAAAACTCTTCGCCGACGAGACGACCGCGCCGGTGCTCAATCCCGGCCGCGGCAAGACTAAGACAGGTCAACTCTGGGCCTATGCCCGCGATGACCGACCATGGGAGGGGAGCGACCCGCCGGGCGTCGCCTATGTCTATGCGCCGGACCGAAAGGCCGAGCGTCCGATCGCTCATCTCGCAGGCTTCACCGGAATCTTGCAGGTCGACGGCTATGGCGGCTATCGCGTGCTGGCCGACAAAAGCGGCGTCACGCTCGCCTTCTGCTGGGCGCATGTCCGTCGGCGCTTTTATGAACTGGCAGCAGCCGGTCCCGCGCCGATCGCCAGCGAGGCGCTGAGACGGATCGCCGAACTCTACAAGATCGAGGATGACATCCGTGGCCGATCGGCCAACGAGCGCCGCGCGATGCGTCAGGACAAAAGCCGCGCCATCGTCGCCGATCTCGAACCCTGGCTGCGTGAGAAGCTCGGCCTGATCAGTCAGAAGACCAAGCTCGCAGAGGCAATCCGCTACACGCTCTCACGCTGGGAAGGCCTCTCGCGCTTCCTTGACGACGGCCGCATCGAGATCGACAGCAACACCGTCGAACGCTCGATCCGTCCGATCGCGCTCAACCGCAAGAACGCGCTCTTCGCAGGCTCTGACGGCGGCGCCGAACACTGGGCAGTCATCGCCTCGCTGATCGAAACCTGCAAGCTCAATGGTGTCGAACCGCTCGGCTATCTCGCCGATGTCCTCACCAGGATCGTCAACGGCCACCCCAACAGCCAGATCGACGATCTCCTGCCTTGGGTCTACATCAACAAGCTCGAGCTCAAGGCCGTGGCCTGAGAACACCGCTTACCGACAACGTGCGGAATATAGCTGTCGATAGTACCGGCTGAGCCCGATCCTTGTTCGAGCGAAATCACAGTCGAAATGCCGTTGCCGGCGTCGAAGTGGTACTGAGCCACGTTGGTGTCGAAGCCGGCCGACGGAACGAGCATACTATCGAGAACGTTGCCAGCGTAGCTTACAAACGTATCGAAGGCCGACCCCTCCTTGCCAACTCGCAGGCCTCCCAGCTCGACCCAGGCAGAAGCCAGTGCGAGGCCGCTGTTGAAATCATAGTTCTGAGGACTGTCATGCGAGTTAGCGCTGTTGCCAAAATTCACCTGGGTTTCGGTATAGGTCGTCAACGCGCCGAGCTCGGTCTGCTGGCCGGTCCAAGTTTTGAACGTGAAGCGTGTGCTGTTTCGCCAAGTGCCTTGGTCCTCGCCAGTTCTCACGTCCGAGGTTCTTGCGCTGTCATACGATCGGACGTCACCCAGGCCGATATCGTAACGGACATAGCCGCCGATGCGCAGGCAGGTCTCGGTGTTGGGAATATAGGAATATCCCGAGCCGAGGACGTCGCAGATCTTGATGTACTCGGCCGGTTCCCGCTCGGCGCCAGCTGCTCGACCGACGGAAACGGTCATCAGAGCAGTTAAGCCCAGAAGAGGACTCTTGATGTACATGTCTAGATCTCCATGAAGGAATAAAAAGGATAGAGGCGAAAGAGCAAGCTTTTCCTCTAAATTTTGTGCGTGTTGTCTCCAATATGTGGACGCCAAAGCGCTTGACACGAGAGGTGAGCCAGCGTAAAAGCCACATGTACTTATAATAGTGTTTTTTGCTAGGAGATTCATTATCGTTTACATGTGAAACACTCCGGTCGGACCGCTGCAGCTCTCCGAAATAGAGCAGCAAGCGACATGCCAACCTGAAGCGTAGATGCGGCCGACACCAAAATCGGGCCGACGCGCCTTCGTCTCGCTGGAATCACTTTTTTTGAGGGTCACTGCGAAAAGCAATGTGCGACACGGTTCGCCATGTTCGATATGTGACAGTCTCGTTAACAGCGACGGCTTCCCGTCTGACCGCAACGCAGGCCGCGCCATGCGCTACCGAGAAGGATCACTGCGCGTACGCTCCGCAAGGGCTGCGCCAGGAACAGAGGGCGTGCACGTCCGAGGCGTCGCATGGTGGCCGCAGCACCTTTTCGCCGCTGTAAGTTCGCCGTGCAGGTACATTTCGCGGCCGGAAGCGAGAGGGAGCGCACCCTGAAACGGCTGCCTACGGCTCGCCTCGAGTAATTGGCGATGAACAGCATTCTCGAGAACTTAGTCTCGACGGAAAGAGCAACGAAAGGAAGCCGCTTGGACGAGCACGATCCGAAGGAAGAACCGATCGAGACCATTTTCCGCAACGGCACAATCACTGCCGTGGGTATCCTGCTTGCCTTTTCGCTCGGCTTCCTCACTCATTGGGCCGCGAACCCCTTGCCATGGCAACTCTACGATCTGTTCGCCGTAGTGCCGATCCTGCTCGGCATCGCACTGCAGATGAGAGCGCTGTCCATGCTGCTCGACATGAGTTCCTTGCGGCGCCCCATCTACGAACGCGCCAATCGCATTTTCATGGTCGGCCTCATCCAGACCGCGTGTGGCGTCGGCATGGCCATCTTGGTCGATCTTTTCGGGATATCGGTAGGGGGCACGCTGCCCGGCGCTTGACGACAAGCCACACCGCCGCTCTTCGCTCGAAGCGACGTCAAGCCGGGGAACCTTGTGCACCCCCTAGCGGCGTCCTCCTTTCATCAAATGAGCCGACGTCAGCTTTAGAGCGTCTCGGTGGCTAAAGCCGGTATGGTTTTTCGGCCGGCAGGGAAGGCCGCTGGCTGGACCTGGATGGCGTCTGAACGAGGCTTGACAGGTCCGTTGCGTCGGACATGAATTTCGCATTGCAAAGTTCTTCCGCAGACGCCTCAAGCACACTGCACTGGCGTCACGTACTCAGACGTTGAATGCGGCACCGCACCATCACCTCAGGCGCAACCATGGCACGCGCGCTCCCCGGCGTGGTTGACCCCATCCTGTCCAAACGAGACTGCGACATAAGCGGGACGCACTGACTTAGGTCAGAGACCAGGACGAGCGCGCAACGAAAGAATGATGGATCAGCGACGTGGGATGACAGCTCCTTGCACACCTCAATCCTGACAAAGTACCGGGACCCCCGGCCGCCTTGGTATACCATCTATCCGACTGTGCCAGACTTCTCTGCGGCAGTTGGTGCTGACGATTATGAGGAATGGCTGGGGGGCCTCCCGGCCCACGAATCGGTGTCGCTCTATTTCCACATTCCGTTTTGCCGATCCATGTGCTGGTATTGCGGCTTCCCTACCGCGGTCATCCGTCGCAACGGCCCGATCCTTAATTATTTAGCGGTGCTGCGTCAGGAGATCAGTTTGGTGTCGGAGCAAGTGCGGCAAGGCTGCCGGTGAGCGATGTGCATTTCGGCGCGGAACGCCTCACCTTATCGGGCCAGCCGAGCACTTGGCGCTGATGGAATTTCTACGCCGCCACTTCGCTTTCAGCAAAACTGCTGCGATCGCCGTGGAGATCGATCCCCGAACGTTCACACCGGAAATGGCCGAAGCCCTGGCAGCTAACGGTGTCAACCGCGCGAGCATCGGCGTGCAGAGCTTTGATCCCGATGTGCAAAGGCGATCAATCGGATCCAGAGTAAGGTGCAGACGGCCGCTGCAGTCGAAAATCTCCGCCGGCATGGCGTTGGCCATATCAACTCCGACCTCATCTTCGGTCTATCGAAACAGACTGTGCAGTCCTGCATCCAGACCGCGATGGCTGCGGTCGCCATGCGCCCCAACCGGCTTGCGGTGTTCGGATACGCGCATATTCCTTCCGTGATAAAGGATCAGCGCCTAATCGAGCAGGCAGGTCTACCGGACGGTGATCTTCGCGCCGAACAGGCTGCAGCTGTCGCCGAGACACTGGTTGGCGCTGGCTACCGGGAGATCGGGCTCGATCATTTCGCTCCGCCGGACGACGAACTTGCGCTAGCGCAGAAGACCGGGCGCCTACGGCGTAATTCGCTGGGATACTCGGCCGATACTTGCAAAACCGTGATCGGCTTCGGCGCGTCGGCTATTGGCCGAGTCCGCGAGGGGTATGTTCAGAACGAAGTAACACGGGATTCTTACGCCCGGCACATCGCAAGTGGACGTCTGGCGACATCAAAGGGCCACCGTCTGACCGACGATGACCGGGTGCGCGCAGCGATCATCGAGCGACTGATGTGCGATTTGGAGGCCGACGTGCCGACCATCTGTGCCGCCCACGAAATCGAACCAGCTCGTTTTCTCGATTCAGTTGAGAGTTTGGTGACGCTGGCTGAGGAGGGGATCCTGGACGTCGAAAACGGCTTCATCCGCGTGCGGCCGGAGCACCGCTTTGTTGTTCGCGCCGTTGCTGCTGCATTCGATGCTTTTCTCGCGAATCGATGAGTTGAGGCCACGACGCCGAAAGGCATCAGACCTTGTTTGGCGCTCGTCGGCATGGGCTCTCGCAGAAGACTCCGCAAGCGTATGCAGGGGACTTCCACTTGACGCCGCGTTCACCATCATCTCGCCTGGGTGCGCGCGAAAGCGCACAACCCGGAGCACGCTGCTCTCGGTGTGAGGCTGTGCTCTGCAAAGCACCGGTGATCCACCCTGTCCCTGGACAGCAGCTTGATGGCGTCATCTTGGAGGACGAGAAAAGATTGTCGAGGTACGGGTACGAATTGCCTCGGTCGTCCGTTCAATCGAAAGCACTGTCTGCGGAGGCACCTCTCCTTCATGCAGTGACAGGAGATGCTGGGCGACTTCCTTATCTGCTGCGGTGAGTCGATGATTTAGGCGGAGAAAGTCCATCCAGGTGGGGGTGCGGAATGTCTCCGTCCAAAGTGACGGTGTTTGCAGATTTCGCTGGAGCGTCCAGTTTCGTGCACCGGCACGGCTCTGGACGTGTCGCCGCGTGCGCATGGAGCCCAGAAAGGCCTCGATATTTTCCTCCGATATCAAATACTCGACCTTGGCCACGATAGGGCCACTTCTGGGTTTCAGATCGAGAGCCACGTCCGGCGGATGAAAAACTGAACTTTCTTGGTCGGTTTCTTCCCAGGGACGGACCGGCAACACGATCCCCGCTGCTGCAACCAGCAACAGAGCGCCTGCGGCGCCCTCCAATGCTGAGGTCAAGGAATAATTTTGCGCGACAGAACCCCAGATCCAGCTGCCAGCAGCCATACCGCCTGCGCTCAAGGCGTAGTAAATGGAGAGCGTGCGGCCTACAACCCACCTTGGGCTTGCCAACTGCACCGACACGTCAATGCCCGTCCAGGTGATAAGCCAACCCGCTCCGCCGAGCGCCAGCGAAATGGCCGCCACAGGAACCGACGATGTAAGGGCAAGGGAGAGGCAACAGACTGCACAAGCCACAGAGGCGAAGGCCACCAGCCTGTTTTGAGACGTGACCTTCCTCAAGAAGCCGTTGCCCATGCCCGCGATGAAAGCACCCATGCCGAAGCCGGCCAATAAGATACCGTAGACAATTGGCCCACTCTTCAACTGATCCCGGACCACGAGGGGGAGCAACGCCAGAATGGAGATGCTTGCCAATCCGAAAAGAGCGGCTCGGGCGGTCGCTGCCCTGATCTCCAAAGACATCGCCGTAAAGCGCACTCCGTCATGAATTGCCGTCGTCATTCTCTCACGAGGGAGAGGCGAAGAGCGGACCTCCCATTTGGTGCGCCATATCGCGCTTATGGGCGCCAGATCACTCACCGCAGCCAAGGCGAAAGCGGCCAGCGGCCCAAAGACGGCCAGGATCACGCCCCCCAAGGCCGGACCAACGCTGCGCACAATGTTGTATCCGACGGACATAAGCGTCACTGCGGCCGGAATGTCGCGTTTGTGAAGGATATCGCCGACCGAAGCGTGCCAAGCCGGATCATTCAAGGCAAAGCCGCAGCCGGCCAGGAAACCTAACCCGAGAATCAGCCAAGGACTGACAAATCCCAGACCCACAGAAATCATCAGCGTCGTCGACGCCGATGCTATCAGGCAGTGTCCCGCAAACATCACCCACCGGCGGCTGAAGTTGTCGGCAATGGCTCCGGCGAAAACTGAGAGGAAGAACACCGGCAATGTGGATGCGGCCTGGACGAGTGCCACCATGAGGTCGGACGCTGAAATCGTTGCCATAAGCCAACTGATGGCGACCGTTTGCACTAGCCAACCGAGGCTCGAAATCTGGGTGGCCGCCCAAATTGAGCGAAACACCTTGTTTCGAAATGGGGCGAGCGTCTTTGAAACGGGCGGTTGAGGATTTTCGCTCTGCATGAGGTATTGCTGGCCTTCGATGAGCGCTGCGATTTGAGCAAGCGGGTCGATACTTAGACATCGCGGAGCACCGCACGGAACCCAGCTCTATGGAGCTTGCCGGCGACTATTTACGTATTGAGCCATTCTCATAGTCTCATTCATGAGCAGTCCTGTGCGCAAGCATTGCTTTGCTAAATTCCCACCACAAGCGCGCCGCCGCTGAGACCCGCACCCGCTGCCGCCAAGAGGACTTTCTCGCCAGGCCG
>NZ_RZPW01000500.1:0-4700 GCF_003998455.1 Mesorhizobium sp. M7A.F.Ca.CA.001.08.2.1
CAAGAGCACTTGGCGCCTAACCTGACGCTGTCGGCGCTCGATGTGTTCCATCCCGGCCTCTCGATGGGTCGGCGCCGCGAAGCGCAAGCCCTGGAACAGGCCGTGGAGACATATGACATCAGGCTGAAGAGCCTCGGCGCCAAAGCGGCCCAGCTTTCCGGGGGCAATCAGCAGAAGCTGCTGCTGGCGAAGGTGCTGCTGACCGATCCTTCGGTGGTCATTATCGACGAGCCCACGCGTGGCATCGACATCGCCAACAAGGCGCAGATCTATGCCTTCATCCAGGAGCTTGTGGCCAAGGGCAAGGCCTGCATCGTCATCTCTTCGGAGATGCAGGAATTGATCGGCATCTGCGACCGCATCCTGGTGATGCGCGAAGGCCGCATCACCGGCGAGGTCAGTGGCGCCGAAATGACCGAAAGCAATGTGGCGGTACTGGCGACTAGTGGCCCCAAGCCAGGGCCAAAAGCCAAGGGAGGCACAAAATGGCTGTCATGAGCGAATCCGCACCCAGGCGTCGCCCCCTCGATCTCAACATCAGTTGGACCGATATCGGGCCTTTTCTTGCGCTGGCAGCTCTGCTGGTGGCCGGTTACCTCATCAACCCCGATTTCCTGTCCGCCACCAACCTCGCCAACGTCATCACCCGCAGCGCCTTCATCGCCATTATCGCGGTCGGCGCGACATTTGTGATCTCGTCGGGGGGGCTCGATCTTTCCGTCGGCTCGATGGCCGCCTTCATCACCGGCATCACCATCATGTTCATGAACGCGGTGGCGCCGCATGCCGGCATCTGGGCTATTCCCGCCGGTATGGCGGTTGCGATCCTGGTCGGCCTCCTGTGCGGGCTTGCCAACGGGCTCATCGTCACGGTCGGCAGGATCGAACCGTTTATCGCCACGCTGGGCACGATGGGGATTTTCCGGGCGCTGATAACCTATCTGACCGATGGCGGCACGATACCGATCGACAGGTCGTTGCGCGAGGCCTACCGGCCTGTCTATTTCGGCACGGTCGGCGGGATCCCGGTTCCAATCCTCATATCCGTCGCAGTCGCCGCGGTCGCATCCTTCATCCTTTACAAGATGAAATATGGGCGCAAATGTGCGGCGGTCGGCGCCAATGAGGATGTCGCCCGTTATTCCGGCATCTCGGTGATCAGGACACGGACCGTGGCCTATATCGTCCAGGGTGTCTGTGTGGCGATTGCCGCGATCTGCTACGTGCCGCGCCTGGGCGCCGCAACGCCGACAACCGGACAGCTTTGGGAACTGCAGGTCATCACCGCCGTGGTGATTGGCGGCACCGCATTGCGCGGCGGCAAGGGCCATGTGTGGGGGACAGTCGCCGGCGCCGTCATCCTGGAACTCATCGCCAACCTCATGGTGCTGTCAGACTTCGTCTCCGAATACCTCGTTGCCGCTGTTCAAGGCGTCATCATCATCATCGCCATGCTCATCCAGCGGTTTTCGAATTCGAAATAGCGCCGCGTCCGGACCACGCGGATTAACGTTCTTGTAGGTCCAAGGGAGAAGACAATGTTCAGTAGAAAATGGATTGCGGCAGCGACACTTGGCGCGCTGCTGCTGGCCGGCCAGGCCATGGCGCAAGACAAGAAGGTCATCGCGGTGTCGATACCGGCCGCTGACCACGGTTGGACAGCGGGCATCGTCTACCACGCACAAGCGGCGGCCAAGGAAATCAACGCCGCGTTCCCGAACGTCGAAGTGGTCGTGAAGACGTCGCCGTCCGCGGCGGAGCAGGTCAGCGCGCTTGAGGACCTGTCGGCCAGCCGCAAGCTGGATGCTCTGGTGATCCTGCCTTACAGCTCGGAAGAGCTGACCCAGCCGGTCAAGGCTATCAAGGACATGGGCACGTTCATCACCGTCGTCGATCGCGGTCTGACTGACGCCTCCGTCCAGGATCTCTACCTCGCCGGCGACAATATCGCGGTTGGCACCAACACCGCCAAGTTCATGATCGACAAGCTTGGCGGCAAGGGCGACGTCGTTGTGTTGCGCGGCATTCCGACCGTCATCGACGACGAGCGCATCAAGGGCTTCCAGGACACGATCAAAGGCACTGATCTGAAAGTCCTCGACATCCAGTACGCGCATTGGAACAGCGACGAAGCCTTCAAGCTGATGCAGGACTATCTGGCCAAGTACCCGCATATCGATGCGGTGTGGGCCAATGACGACGACATGCTGCTTGGCGTGCTCGAGGCGGTCAAGCAGTCGGGGCGGACCGACATCAAGCTTGCGCTCGGTGGCAACGGCATGAAGGACATCGTCAAGAAAGTGATCGACGGCGACGCCATGACGCCGGTCGAGACGCCATACCCGCCGTCGATGATCAAGACCGCGATCTACATGACAGTCGCCAACCTGATCGGCCAGGCACCCGTCCGTGGCACCGTCAAGCTCGACGCGCCGTTGATCACCCAGGCCAACGCCAAGGAATATTACTTTCCGGATTCGCCATTCTGACCCTATCCGATTTCACAGAAAGGCAGGCGCAGTCTGCGCCTTGCCTAGCTCAAAACACTGAGAGGAAGAACCATGCCAGGCAAAAAGATACTGATGCTGACCGGTGAGTTCACCGAAGAATACGAAATCTTTGTCTATCAGCAAGCGATGGAAGCCGTCGGTCACACCATCCACGTGGTATGCCCGGACAAGAACGCCGGAGATCTGATCAAGACCTCGCTGCACGACTTCGAGGGCGACCAGACCTACACCGAAAAGCTCGGCCATTATGCGCTGATCAACAAGACTTTCTCGGAAGCCGAGAGGCAGCTCGATCAGTATCATGCCGTCTACTGCGCGGGCGGCCGCGGCCCGGAATACATCCGCACCGACAAGCGCGTGCAGGCGATCGTGCGCCATTTCCACGAGGCCAAGAAGCCAATCTTCACCATCTGCCACGGCGTGCAGATCCTGATCGCTGTCGACGGCGTGGTGCGCGGCAAGAAGGTCGCGGCACTCGGCGCCTGCGAGCCGGAGGTGACACTGGCGGGTGGCACCTATATCGACCTGTCGCCGACCGAGGCCTATGTGGACGGGACAATGGTTTCGGCCAAAGGTTGGACGGCGCTTGCTGCGTTCATCCGCGAATGTCTGAAGGTGCTGGGAACGGAAATCCGCCACGCATAAGCTTCAGGAACCGACGCATTCGCCAAGGGATGCGTCGGTTCCCTTCAACAGCGCTTCCATATCCATCAATTCGGTCGGGATCGCAGCTCCCGAGCTACGATATAGGCGAGACACTTAAGTATTGCCGCCTGTTGCGCCGCTTTTCGTCCTGCCTGTTCCACTGGTGCTGTTCGACAGGGTTGGCGCGCGGCGTTGTTTCAGCATCCGGATAGGCCGTGTCGTCGACCGTGCGGCCCCGTCGTCCCCCCGAGGCCACCTCGCTCCGGGCTTGCTTATTCGGATTGCAAGCTGCTGACATCAGTCAACGCCTGCAACGGCGCTACGCCACCGGAAATCGGGGTGCGCTTGAGTTCAGGCCCGCGTCAGTAAATCTGGCATCGCGGATAATCCAATAATCTCCCGGCGTCCGGGGCTGGTCATCGGCCTGACGAAAAGAACGGCGTCCAGGAACGATTTCGGCCGGCTGTCGTTGCCTGACATTAGGTATCCCTTATGGACTTTGCGAAATGCCGCTGTGTCAGAATCTATGCCCTCTTGAAATGACGTTCAAATGTCCTCGCTGCGGATTGGCTTTGCTGAAACCCGGGCGCTGGTTCCAGGTTGCGTCCAAATATCGCTGCGAGGGCTGTCACAGCGAAATCCGGATTACGTATCCCGACAAGATTGCACTTTTCCAGAAGTATGCGGATTCGCAGGGCGAGGTCCATCTCCCCCAAAGCATAGCTCAGTCCTGACCAGTCGTTCAGCGGCTAGGCCACGGTCCTGCAGGAGGGCAGGCGATCTGAAGGCTGACTTCCGGCGGTAGGGTTGCCTGTAGCATGGAACGAAATCCGTTCCCTGCGGTTGGAGTTGTCCAGCTACACGCGATTGAACCGGCCTTGCCCCACAGTCAGGAGCAGTGATGCAAACATACCTGGTGGAACAAATGGAGGGGGATGACGTGGTCGCGGCGAGTAACGTCAATGCGTCCAGCCCGTTCACGGCGGCGACTATGTCAACGGGACGCCAGGTTACCCTGCGGACTTGGGAAAACAATTGGGTTCGTGTAACGGATGAGCTTGGAGGGGAAGTGTTCGCATACTGCTTCGTTTCAAGCACTGGCAAAGCGGATAGCAGCGCGCAGCCCGACACCTCTGTAAGGTAAGGTAGTCCCGCAGCCCGGGCGGGCGCAGGCTGGCCTCTTCATCTTCGAATAATTCAAGCGATTAAGACCGTCTCACGCATCATCCGAATGATTGATGAAAAGATCATGCCGCGGAGCGATAAGCGGCAACAATCCTAGCGTGGGGCCCTTATGTCTCTGGCGCATTTAGAATCTTCGAGGGCGATTCAAACGGTGCAGGCTGACTACCAAGCGGTGGTCCCTTGCCGATGGTTAAAAGCTCCCGATCATGCTCTTGACCATGGCGGGCCTGTTCTACGTCTGCATCAACGGATGGGAACTGGCTTCGCCGACGTTCCTGTCTTTGATCACCTGAGGGAGATCGCCGGGCGTTATTCCGAAAAATTAGCCGCCAGCGACGGCACCAATCGACTGACCTATTC
>NZ_RZPW01000501.1:0-4667 GCF_003998455.1 Mesorhizobium sp. M7A.F.Ca.CA.001.08.2.1
AACGAACACTCCGCGCCCTCCCACATCCGAATGCAGGCGGGCGCGAAGTGCACGGGCCAATTGCGGATCACGGGAGCGGGATCGTGCAATCGACGGAGGGTCCTTGCCGTCAGTTCGCCGGCAGCAAGCCCCTTGTTACATCTTGGGCAAAAGAACCTTGTCGATGACGTGGATGACGCCATTGGACTGTTCGACATCGGCGATCGTCACATTGGCGACATTGCCGTTCTCGTCGGTGACCGTGACCTTGCCGCCGTCGGCCTTGAGCGACAATTCGCAGCCGCCGACCGTCTTGACCTTGTGGGTGCCGCCGTCAGCCTTGGCCATCGCGGCGACATCTGCTCCCATCGCCTTGGCGCCGATGACATGGCAGGTCAGGATTTTGGTGAGCTTGTCCTTGTTTTCGGGCTTGAGCAGCGTCTCGACCGTACCGGCCGGAAGGGCTGCGAAGGCTTCGTTGGTCGGCGCGAACACGGTGAACGGACCGGCGCCCTGCAGCGTCTCGACAAGGCCGGCGGCCTTCACGGCGGCGACCAGCGTGGTGTGATCCTTCGAGTTCACGGCGTTCTCGACGATGTTCTTGTTGGCATACATGGCGGCGCCGCCAACCATCGGGTTTTCGGCGTAGGCGGCGGTGGCAAGGGCCGAAACGGCGATCGTACCGGCGAGCAAAAGGGTGGCGTATCTACGCATGATGTCGAACTCCTCGGGTTTTTCTCTTCCCATTTTTGGGGACGCGAGGAGATACGGAACAAACTCGCCCGAGTTTCAGAAATATTGTGATTTTTGATTTTATCCATGGCGCAGAGGGATTTCCCGAGCCGTCGGCCGCCTGCCGACATGCTGTCTATGGGCATGTTCAGCGAAGGATAGACTTATGATAGTCTGTTGTGATTTTTCAGGTGAAGAGCCGGTCAGATGCTCTTCAGCTCGCCAGCGGCAACCACCGGTCCGGTCGGCTGTCCGGTCGGCGAACCGCCCGACGGCTCGAGGCTGACGGCAAGCACCGCGCCCTGGGCAAGTTTCTGATGGGCCGCCGGCGAGACGATAATATGCGCCGTTGCACCTGCCGGAATGACGCCCATCGAGACCGGCGGGTTCTTGCCCTCGATCATCCACAGCTCGAAGTCCTTGCCGGAAGCACGCTCACCGGAGACATGCGACAGGCCGACTTCGTGATGCGCGGCGTCGTAGACGGCAAGATATTTGACGTCGCTGCCTTCGGCGGCCAGCGAAGCGACGAGTCGCGCCTGCGGCTGCTCGACCGGTGGGTTGAGAATGGGCACGGCGATGTAAATCGCCAGTGCCGCAACCGCGGCTGCGGCAAGGCCGCGCCAGAAGGCCAGGCTGGACCACAGGCCGCCGCGCACTTCGGCGGGCCTGCTCACCGCGGCAGCGGTACCGAACAGGCGGCGGTCGACCGCGGTCTTCACCGAAACCGGCGGCTCGACTTCCCGATAGGCGGCGGCAAGCGGTGAGAGACTGACCTCCCAGTCCTCGACAAGACGGGCGAAAACCGTATCCGCATCGATGCGGCGAGAGACGATCTGGCGTTCGTCGGCATCGAGCACGCCGAGAACGTACTCGGCGGCGAGCAGGTCGTCGCCTCCACGTTCCGGTCCTGTGTCTTCTGCCAGCGTCATCTTTCCAGGCATTCTCTGAGTTTCAACAGGCTGCGGCGCAGCCATGTACGCATCGTGTTCAGCGGCACGCCATGGCGCTCCGCCAGTTCGGCATAGCTCTCGCCCTTGAGATAGGCGCCCCGGACGGCGGCTGCCCGGTCCTTCTCCAGCTCATCGAGACAATGGTGGATACGTTCGGATTCGTCGCCCGCCACCGCCATCGCTTCAGGCCCCGGCGCCGGATCGGCCACGTCGAGCGCGGCATCGATGTCGGCGGCGGGTTTGCGCCGCGCTCTGATGCGATCGATCGCATGATTGCGCGCGATTGCCACCAGCCAGGAGATCGGGCTTAGATCGGAAACAGCAAAACGGTCGGCCTTCGTCCATATCTTGACGAAGACTTCCTGCAGCGCTTCTTCCGCGTCTCCCCGGTCGTTCAATACACGAAGACAGACGCCAAAAAGTTTCGCGCTGGTCTGCCGGTAAAGCAGATCGAACGCGGCCCGATCCTTCATCGAAGTCCGAACGATCAGCTTGGTGATGTCTTGCGGCGTCATTGCAAGCAAATTAGGCGATTGCCATGTATTTGCAACGACGGAAATAACCTTGTGCACGCCTAAGCTTTTGTGTGTCGCCGGCCCGGATCCGTCGGTCGATTGCCAATGGAATTGCCACTGGCTAGCTTGCCTTCATTGATGGGGAGCGCGCATGTCGGTCGAACGGATCCTTTGGGAAGAAGATGCCACGGGCCTCGCCAATCTGGTCCGCAAGGGCGAGGTTTCGGCCGTCGAACTGACCGACGCCGCGATTGCCCGCGCCGAGGCCACCCGTCCCGACATCAATGCCACGGCCGAACCGCTCTACGATGCTGCCCGCGCCCGCGCCAAGACCGTCGACCCCTCGCTGCCGCTGGCTGGTGTTCCCTTCGCCATCAAGGATCTCGGCATCGCCATCCAGGGCGTGCCGACGCATGGCGGCAGCCGCATTCCGGCATGGCTGGCCGACGTCAATTCGGCGCTGACCGACCGCTATCTCGCTGCCGGACTTATCCCGATCGTCACCTCGACATCGCCGGAGCACGGGCTTCGATTGATGACCGAATCCAGGGCCTTTGGCATCACCCGCAATCCGTGGAACACCGGCCATACCAGCGGCGGCTCTTCGGGCGGTTCGGCAGCACTGGTCGCAGCCGGCGTCGTGCCGGTGGCGCATGCCTCCGATGGCGGCGGCTCGATCCGTGTGCCTGCCGCCTGCACCGGACTTGTCGGCCTGAAGACGTCGCGCGGCCGTATACCGCTGACGCCCCTGGTGAGCGAAAGCTGGTACGGCATGGTCGTCGACCATGCGCTCACCCGTTCGGTGCGCGATTGCGCGCTGCTGCTCGACCTGACCCACGGGCCCGATCCTCTGTCGCCCTATGCCGCGCCGCGGCCGAAAGGCACGTTCGCGGCTGCCGCCGCGCGCGATCCCGGCAAGCTCAGCCTGGCCGTGTACCGCAAATCGCCGCTTCGCCTGCCGATCTCGGACGAGACGCTCGAGGCGCTCGACACGGCGGTGGCGCTTGCCCGCGAGGGCGGCCACACGGTCGAGGAGATCGACTTGCCCTTTATCGGCCGCGATTTCTTCGCCGATTTCTGCAGAACGGTTGCCTCCGCCGTCGCTGGCACGATGCGGGCCGAAGCGCTGCGCGTCGGCCGTTCCGTTGCCGGCGACATCGAGCGGGCGACGCGCGTGCTCGCCCGCTTCGGCGAACTGGTGTCGGCCGGCGAGACCTATGCCGACCTGCAGCGGCTGCATGCCGCCTCACGGCGGCTGATCGCAGAGACCGCGCAGTATGACGCCGTGCTGATGCCGATCATTGCCCACCCGCCGCTTGCCTGCGGCGCAATGGATCCGAAAGGCGCCGACGACCTCATCGAGAACCTGCTCGACAAGCTTCACCTGACGCCCTTGCTGAAGCTGAAGCCGTTCTTCGGCCAGTTGATGGACAAGAGCCTCTGGTTCACCCATTGGCCGGCGATCCAGAATGTCAGCGGCCAGCCATCGATCGCCCTGCCGGTCCATGTCACCGACGCCGGTCTGCCGATCGGCGTCCAGGCTGCCGGCCGTCCGGGCGACGAGGAGACGCTTTTGTCGCTCGCCGCGCAGATGGAGAAGATCTCAGGTTGGCTGGGCCGCAGGGCGCCGCTGATGGTGCCGACACGATGACGAGGCCGTGAGGCGCTCGAATATGACAGCAAAGCCATTTGCGGGCGGCGCCAATTCCCGCTAAGACGCCGCCGTCCTTACCGATCTCCAGGGAACCAAGCCGATGACGGAAATAACCGCCACCGCCGAAATGCAGGCAGCCCTGTTGTCGCGGGCGCTGCCCTACATGCAGCGCTACGAGCACAAGACGGTCGTGGTGAAATATGGCGGCCATGCCATGGGCGACATCGAGCTCGGCAAGGCCTTCGCGCGCGACATCGCGCTGCTCAAGCAATCCGGCGTCAACCCGATCGTCGTCCACGGCGGCGGCCCGCAGATCGGCGCCATGCTGGCCAAGATGGGCATCGAATCCAAGTTCGAAGGCGGCCTGCGCGTCACCGACCAGAAGACGGTCGAGATCGTCGAAATGGTGCTGGCCGGTTCGATCAACAAGGAGATCGTCGCGCTGATCAACGCCGAGGGCGAATGGGCGATCGGCCTGTGCGGCAAGGACGGCAACATGGTGTTCGCCGAAAAGGCCCGCAAGACCATGATCGATCCGGACTCCAACATCGAGCGCGTGCTCGATCTCGGCTTCGTCGGCGAGCCGGTCGAGGTCGACCGTACCTTGCTCGATCTTCTGGCACGCTCCGAAATGATCCCGGTGCTGGCGCCGGTGGCGCCGGGACGCGATGGCCACACCTACAACATCAACGCCGACACCTTCGCCGGCGCCATTGCCGGCGCCTGCCAGGCGACGCGCCTGCTGTTCCTCACCGACGTGCCGGGTGTGCTCGACAAGAACAAGAAGCTGATCGACGAACTGACCGTGGCCGAGGCCAAGGCGCTGATCAAGGA
>NZ_RZPW01000502.1:0-4661 GCF_003998455.1 Mesorhizobium sp. M7A.F.Ca.CA.001.08.2.1
ATGCGGTGGAGATCAGGGCCGCCGCTTAATCCGCTGACATCGAGCGCGCCATATCCAGGAAAGCCCGCACCAGTTTGCCGCCGCTGCGTTCACGCAGGCAGATCAACGCCTCGTCCATCAGGGTCTCGGGAGCATCGATGGTGATCGGCACCAGCCGCGAATCCTGGCCGAATTCGGCCGCCGAGACAAAGCCGATGCCGGCGCCCGAGGCGACGATCTCGCGGACGGCTTCGCGGCCCTCGGCTTCGATAGCCGGCCTCAATTCGATTTTCGAGGCGGCTGCGAGATCTTCGAGTTTCTGACGCGTCTTCGATCCACGCTCGCGCATGACCAGTGATTCCTGCGCGAGCTGCTTGAGGGTGAGCGACTTTTTCGCGGCCAGCGGGTGGTCGACGGATGCAAACGCGATGATCGGCGTCGAGTTGAGTTTCAGCACCTCGAAATCGCGCCCCGTCGGTACCTCGCCCAGCACGCCGATATCGGCATCGTAGCTGTAGAGGCTGCTGATCACCGTCTCGGTGTTGCCGGCGCGCACCGAAACCTGCACGCCGGGGTAGCGGGCCCGGAAGCTGCCGAGAATATGAAGCAGATGATGTGCGGCATCGGCGACGATGCGCAGCGAGCCGGAACGCAGGGCGCGGGACTCCGTCAGGAGTTCGAGCGCCTGTTGCTCGGTATCGAACATGCGGTGGGTTATTTCGAGCAATTTCTGGCCCGAATGGGTCAGCGTGACCTGCTTCTTGTTCCGGTTGAACAGCAGCACATCATACTCTTCCTCGAGCTTGCGCACCTGGTCCGAGATCGCCGGCTGGGTCAGGAAGAGCGCCTCGGCGGCGCGAGAAAAGCCACCGCAGATGGCCACCTGGTGAAAGGCTCGCAACTGGACGTAGCGCATCTCCCGTGCCTCCGACACTTCTGAAATCGCCGACATCTTATCATAAGGATTGCTTAGGAAAAGATCGAAAGGAACGATTTGACTTATGTTTTGCCGACCCTCAGCCTGAGCATGGGTCGACATCCCTGCCGGCCGTTGGCACCGGAGGCGTCGCCATGCAATTTTCCATCATCCTGCTGCATCTGGCGGGTGCGGTCATGCTGCTGCTCTGGGCCGTGCATATGGTGCGCCAGGGTGTCGAGCGGGCCTGCGGGCTCGCTTTGCGTGATGCCCTGAGGCAAGCCCGGGGTGAGCGGATCAGATCGGCCGGTGTCGGCACCGTGCTTGCCGTGCTGCTGCAGAGCTCGACCGCCGTCGCTATCCTGGCGGCCGGGTTTGCCGCCAGCGGCATGGTTTCGGTGTCGGCCGGGCTGGCGATCCTGCTGGGCGCCGATCTCGGTTCCGCCCTAGTCGTGCAGGTGCTGTCGTTCGACCTCAGCTGGCTTGTGCCGGCGCTGATCCTGGTCGGCGGCGCGATGGCCCTGAAGTTCGAAGTGGCTGGCATCAGGCATAGCGGGCGAATCCTGATGGGGGTCGCCTTCGTCCTGTTGTCGCTGCATATGATCGGCGAGGCGACCGCACCGATGCGGCAGAGCACCTTGCTGCCACTGGTGATTTCCTATCTGCGCGCGGACTATTTCACCGCCTTTGCCGCCGCTGCCCTGTTCACATGGCTGATTCACTCCAGCGTCGCGGCGATCCTGCTGTTCGTCACGCTTGCCGCGCAAGGCGTCTTGCCGGTCGAGGTCGGTCTGTTCTTCATCCTCGGCGCCAATTGCGGCGGCGCGCTGATCGCGGTTTGGCTGACGCGCGGCGAAGCCGTCGAGGCGCGCCGTATCCCGCTCGGCAATCTGATCTTTCGCGGCACGGCGGCGCTGGCGGCTTTGTTCGCGCTTCAGGCCGTGACCTTCCCGGCGCATCTGTTCGGCGCAACCGAAGGCCGCCAGCTGGTCAACCTGCACCTTGCCTTCAATCTGGTGCTGGTCATCTGCTGCTTGCCGTTCACCGGCATGATGGAGCGGCTGGTCGCCTTGTTGATCGCAGACAGGCCGGTGGCAAAGGCCGAAGAGGGTGGAGACCTGATGTCGCGCCGCACCAGCGCGCTCGACCGCACCGTCATGCACACACCCGGTCTTGCGCTAGCCAGTGCCACCCGCGAGCTGCTGCGCATGGGCGAAGTCGTCGAGGTGATGCTGCGCCCAGTGATGGATTTCTTCGACGCCGGCACCGGCGACCAGATACGCCAGGCCCAAAAACTCGATGAGGAGGTCAACCGCGCCCATACCGAAATCAAGCTCTACATTGCCGAAGTCAACCGCGGCAGCATGAGCGTAGCCGAAGCGCAGCGCGGCATCGAGCTCACAGACTTCGCCATCAATCTCGAACGCGCCGGCGACATCGTCGCCAAGAACCTGCTCGTGCTCACCCAGGAGCTGCGTGACAAGAACCTGCGCTTCTCACGCGACGGCTGGAGCGAACTGGCCGGGCTTCACAACCGTGTCATGGCCAACATGCAGCTTGCACTCAATGTGCTGGTGTCGAGCGATCTCGATTCGGCGCGGCAACTCGTCGTCGAGAAGGAGCGGATGCGCAGACTGGAACGCACGAGCCACGACCGTCACCTCAAGCGCCTGCAATCGGGAATGCCGCAGAGCATCGACACCAGCGACATCCACCTGGAGGCCGTGCGGGCGCTGAAGGAGATCAACTCGCTGATGGCCTCGGTCGCTTATCCCTTGCTGACGCAGAGCGGTGATCTGCTGGAAAGCCGGCTGGCGAGAGGGGCTGCGGAAGTGAGGGCTCCCGCACTGGCCTGAGGACGGATTCCCGCCCGGCATATCATCATTAAAATCTATAAATCGATACAAAATAACGATTTTACAAATAGATCATTCAGGTCAAGAATAAGGCCACATCGAACGCAGATCGAGCGGAGGACAACATGCTCGCCGAGACGAAATTTGCCGCGGAGCCGCTGGCCAGCCCGGCGCTGGGCGAGCCGTATCTTCTGACCCCGGGGCCGCTCACCACGGCCTATTCGGTCAAGCAGGCGATGTTGCGCGACTGGGGATCGTGGGACGGCGACTTCCGCGCCATGACATCGGATATGCGTCGCCGGCTGCTGGCGCTGACCGGGGACAGGAACGATGAGTTCGACTGCGTGCCGATGCAAGGCAGCGGTTCTTTCTGCGTCGAAGCGATGCTGGGGTCGTTCGTGCCCAGGGACGGCAAGGTTCTTGTGCTGGCCAACGGCGCCTACGGCCTGCGCGCCGCGCAGACCATGCAGTATCTCGGCCGCGCCTATACGCTGATCGACAAGGGCGACTATCTGCCCCCGCGCGGCGACGAGGTGGCAGCGGCCCTCGCGGCCGACCCTGATATCACCCATGTCATCGCCATCCATTGCGAGACCAGTTCCGGCATCCTCAACCCGGTCGCTGAAATTGCCGAAGCCGTCCATGCCAAGGGTCGCAAGCTGCTGGTCGATTCCATGAGTGCGTTCGGCGCCGTGGCGCTCGACGTCAACGAAATCCGCTATGAGGCGATGGTCTCGTCCGCCAACAAGTGCATCGAAGGCGTTCCGGGTTTTGGCTTCATCATCGCCCGCAAGAGCGAACTGGAGGCCGCCAAAGGCAGGAGCCATTCGCTGTCGCTCGATGTCCACGCCCAGTGGGCGCACCTGAACAAGACCGGCCAGTGGCGCTACACGCCGCCGACGCATGTCGTGGCCGCCTTCCTCGAAGCACTGCGCCAGCATGAGGCCGAAGGCGGCGTCGCCGGCCGTGGCGCCCGCTATACGAGGAACCGCGACGTCATGGTGGCCGGCATGCGCGACCTCGGTTTCGAGACACTGCTCGGGGATCGCTGGCTGTCGCCGATCATCGTCACCTTCTTCAATCCGGCTCATGCCAGTTTCGCGTTCGACCGCTTCTACGATCTGATGAAGGACAAGGGCTTCATCATCTATCCGGGCAAGCTGACCGCCGTGGATTCGTTCCGCGTCGGCTGCATCGGCCAGATGGACGAACATGTCATGCGCCGCGTCGTCGAGGCGGCAGCGTTCTCGCTTCATGAAATGGGCGTCGACACCGCCGCCCCACCCGCCGCGGCACTTGCCGAACGCGCCAAACTCGCCGCCTGAAGCGGCCGACTTCGAGGATATCAGATGAACCAGATGTCTCCCATCAGCGTCGCGGTCAACGGCCGCACCTACGCCTGGCCGCGCGTGCCGGCCATCGCCATCTGCCTTGATGGCTGCGAGCCCGCCTATCTCGACGAAGCGATAAAGACCGGGCTGATGCCGGCTCTGGCCAGGATCAAGGAGAAGGGCACGGTGCGCTTTGCGCACTCTGTCATTCCGAGCTTCACCAACCCCAACAATCTGTCGATCGCCACCGGCCGGCCGCCGTCGGTGCATGGCATCTGCGGCAACTATCTCTATGAGCGCGAGACCGGCAAGGAAGTGATGATGAACGACCCGCGCTTCCTGCGCGCGCCGACCATCTTCCAGGCCTTCTACGATGCCGGCGCCAAGGTCGCCGTGGTCACCGCCAAGGACAAGCTGCGTGCCTTGCTTGGCAAGGGCCTCGCCTTCGATGAAGGCCGCGCGCTGTGCTTCTCTGCGGAAAAGTCCGACACCACGACTATAGCCGAGCACGGCATCGACAATGCCTCGAAGCACTTCGGGCTGCCGGTGCCGGAGGTCTATTCGGCAGAGCTGTCGGAG
>NZ_RZPW01000503.1:0-4659 GCF_003998455.1 Mesorhizobium sp. M7A.F.Ca.CA.001.08.2.1
ATCCAGACCTATGCACTTGCCTATCAGACCGGTTCGGCATGGAACGAGACGGGGTTCGCCGATCCAGACTTCGATGCCAAGGTCCACAAGGCCAATTCCATCGCCGATCCGGAGCAGCGCCGTGTGGTAATGAAGGAACTGCAGGTCATGCTGCAGGATTCCGGCATCATCGTTCAGCCTTACTGGCGAAAGCTGTTCTGCCATATGAAACCTGCCTTGATGGGCTACCAGATGCATCAGGCCTATGAGCAGGATTTCACACGGGCCTGGCTCGCCGCCTGATCGCGGACGACCCCTCCGACAGGGCGGCGCATTTTCTGGCGCCGCCCTTAGAGCAGTTCACCGTTTCACGGAAACGGCGAGCTGCTCTAACTCTTTGTTTTGAGGCAATTTTGGCCGGAAAACCGCTTCACACTTTTCCTAGAATTGCTCTAGCCTGCTCACCGGGGACGTTGCGCCGAAGCGTCGGCCTCAAGGGCGTTCGAGGGGCAGTGCGGGCTTTGTATCGGGCATGATGCGCAGACGCGCCCACACATGCCCTGCCTTGTCAGGTCGGCCGGGATTGCAGGCCGCCACACCGGACCGGCTGGCACATCAAGCGTGTGAAACATTCTGGTTTCTGCCTCTGTCATCATCTAGCTCCGGTTCATGGCTGGAGCTTACTTTTGACTGGGGGAAGCGAAACCCGCTTTCCCGGGCAACGACCTTCCCGAAAACCGGGAGAATTCGTGCTCTTGGTGCCGAGAGGGACCCGAAGCAGCAAGACGACCGCATGAGCGGTCTGCCGCACCGGGTGCTATTGCCGGATCTCGACAGGTCTCTGCCGCTCAGTTGAAGTGAATTCGCCTGCCTATTGTGCGGAACTCTAGCCTGTCTTGGACGTTGGACCCGACATCTGAAAGATATTTCCTGCTGACGCGATAGGCAGTATTACGAAGCGGGTGGGACGCCCCGAGCCACACGGCCTGTCGGATATGAAGCAATTTTGCGGTTGAGATCGCGGAACATGCAGCGTTATTTCCATCCGATCTGGAGATCTTAAATTGCCAGCTCGAATATGCTGCGTCTTTGGCAGCTGGCAATTGCTCAGCCTGGTTGCCTCACTTCGCCAATCAACAATGGATGGAAGCTCCCCGGCGGATCAGGAGCATGAGGACTATCTCCTGCTTTATGAAACGGCCGGCGTTTCCGAGCATTTCAAGACCGGTCTTGCTGAACTTGCGTCTAAAGTATGGACCTGGAGACGGATCATATGGGCGTACGACCTTCTGACGTCCGAGCGTAAATATGGGCAACTGCAAATTTTCCGGATCCATCGTCTGATCCGAGACACAATTGGTCTCGACGCGAGTTCCGTAGCTGAAATTTGGGCCTGCTTCGTTAACCGGCCGTCGGAAAAAATACTGCTGGACTCATACCCAGAAGCCAAGATCGTTTTGTATGAGGATGGCTTGACGTCATACCTTCCATTCGAGATGGCAACCATGTCACGGCCGCCGGGCACAAGGTTTCGACGACGCATCACCGCGGCCTTGATTGCAGGACTCTCTACAATTTCACCGGCGTTCCGATTGAGGAAAGCGGCCGACAGGATAGAAAGACACCATCTGAGACGGGTGACGAAGTTTTATTCTTTGCTTCACGAAATCCCCATTCACGATGCACTGGAGAACGTACCGAGATTTCAGGTCGGCGCTTCGCTGATGCGCGACGTAATAGATGAAGCCTGCAGGGATGCGCTTTCCGGCGGCGATGAACATTGCCGTGCGTCAGCCAACCCACGGATCCTGCTGCTCGGCCAGGCATTGTCGCGAAACCGCATAATGTCGTACGCGCAAGAGGCGGCGATCTATAGACGAATTGCGGAGCAGATCGTCGAGAGGGGATACGACGTCGTCTGGAAGGAACATCCCAGAATAAGCAAGCCCTTCTTCCCCGAATTGCTGGATGCAGTTGGCAATGTGACGGCCGACGCCAACACCAGGATCATGGCAGCTAACCTGCCACACATATATCCGATAGAGCTTGTCGTATCCCGGATGAACATCGTTGGCTGCGTCTCCGGCACGTCAGCTGCCCTTCTTTACCTGAAGTGGCTTTACGGCATCAAAACATACACATTTGCGGAAACCCTGATCCCCCTCATGACTGGCGCGGATATTCTAATGAGCGAAATGGTAAAAGCCCATGCGGAGCCCTTTTCAACGCTCCAATCTTTGAACGAGACGCAGAAAGGGATCCGTTGAAAGGCGGTAACCCAGCTTGAACACGATCCTCGCTGTCCAAATTCGGACAAACTCGATCTGGGACACCATCGATGTCAAAGCCGCTTTCAGTCCTTCAACGAGCCACCAAGGCCGACGTTCGATCGGAGCCGTTTCCACACATCATCCTGCGTGACGCCCTTCCCCTCGATCTCTACCAGGAATTGGCCGGCACGTTTCCCGCTCCGGAAACGCTCGAAATCGATACACGCCGCAACAACACCAGGTGGGATTATGAGGCCCACCGCGTTCGGTCGAACGAAGCCGTGCCGCAAATATGGCGCGACTTTATCGCCTACCATGTATCGCAAGCATTTTTCGGCGAGGTCGCCGACCTGTTCTACGACGATATTCACAAGTTCTACCCTGATTATTACCCCAATTATGAACGCCTCAAGAATATGAAAGCGGGCATCAGGTTTAGTGACACCTATGCAACGCGCGACATACTGATGGATGCGATGCTCAGCGGGAACACGCCGGTGACCAATGCCGGATCGGTGCGGACAAGCCACATCGACAATGGCGACAAGCTATTTTCTGGCCTGTTTTATATGAGGCCGGAAGATTATGATGCCGTTGGCGGGGACCTGACAATTAGTCGTTTCCAGTCCAAATACGCCACGCTGAAAGCCAAAGCGACACTCTTCAATGATGCCTATGTCGACGACACCCATTTGGAATGCGTCGAAACAGTTCAATACGACAAGAACATTCTTGTATTGTTCATCAATTCGATTGAATCGGTCCACGGCGTCACAGTCCGCCAACCCACCAACAAATCCCGGCTTTTCGTCAATCTGGTTGGAGAAGTCGAAAAGCCATTCTACATCAAAGGAAAAAAGATACGGCCGCGCTACGTCCCGGCGCATCAAAATCAGGATGAGGCGGAACAGACCTGGCTGAAAAAGCTCAAGCAAAAATTGCGGCTTTAGAAGAACAACGCCGTCGATCCGAGTTTCAGCCTGAACTGCCAATACCGAGCCGGATTCGACTTTCCCGGCGGCCAGGCAAAGATTGGAACAGAATGAGATTTTATCCAGCCGTCGAACGGATCGCCTTTTTCGCCACGCTTGCCGCTGTTCTTGCCCTTGCACTGCTGCCTATACCCCGACTCGAAGAGTACGGGATCGATATCGGTTTCCGTTCCGACAAGCTGAACCACGCCAGCGCCTTTGCCGTCATGACTTTCCTTGGAGGGCTCGGCTGGCCCGATCGAAAAACAAGACTAATCGTCTTCCTGGCCATGATTGGAGCGGCGATCGAGGTCCTGCAGGGCACGGCGCTGATACGGCGCGATCTGGATGTGTTCGACTGGTTTGCCGATTGCGCCGGCATCGCATGTGGCCTCGTGGCCGTGATCTGTGTGAACTGGATCTTGCGGCGCAGAGGTTGAGCCCGCTCTCAAGCCTTATCTGCACGGCGCCGATAGCCACAGGAGTTCGCCCTCGGCTCCATTGACTCAGCGAAATCGGATTGCAACGATCCGATCCGAGAGTGAGCGATTTTTCTAACTTGGCCGGACAGATATTTTGGGCGCGGCACCCAGGAAGTGCGCCATCAGTATTGAGGGACGATGACGATCAAGATCAGGCTTCCGGGCGGTGTATTGAAGGTCAAGCAACGTTATGAGTTGCGGCGGCGAGAGCACAAGGGCGAAGTCCCGGTCTGGCAGTTTGGCAAATATTTCGTCATCTGGTGGCCCAGTACAATTCCTGATCGCCCCTCCAGGAGCTCGAATACTGATGAGGAACTTGAAATGAATCTTCCATCGTCTGGAGAAAGCACGTAAGCTCTATGCATCATGGCTTTGCGAATCAGATTGCCGGGGGGCACACTGAAGGTGAAGACCTACCGGGAACTGCGTGATCGCGAGCGGGATCGCAGGGTGCCTGTGCTGAAACTGGGCTCGCTCTATTTCGTCTGGTCCCCGGCCAAACATCATTCGCACAGGCACAGTCCGCGGCCCTGACATTTTTTGCCGAGCGAGAACCGCTTGCACCCTTTTCCTGAAATTGCTCCGGTGCGGCCCATTCCAGCCAGCGCGACCTGGGTCAGCTTGCCTCGCGCATGGCCTCGGCCGCCTGCAGGTCGACCGACACCAATTGGCTGACGCCCTGTTCGGCCATGGTGACGCCGAACAGCCGGTTCATGCGCGCCATGGTGATGGGATTGTGGGTGATGATGACGAAGCGCGTCTCGGTGGTGGCGGCCATTTCGTCCATCAGGTTGCAGAAGCGCTCGACATTGTGGTCGTCGAGCGGGGCGTCGACTTCGTCGAGCACGCAGATCGGCGCCGGATTGGTCAGGAACACCGCGAAGATCAGCGACATCGCCGTCAACGCCTGCTCGCCGCCCGACAGCAGCGTCATGGTCTGCGGCTTCTTGCCGGGCG
>NZ_RZPW01000504.1:0-4654 GCF_003998455.1 Mesorhizobium sp. M7A.F.Ca.CA.001.08.2.1
ATCGCGCACCGCGCAGCAGGCGACGCTGGCCAGCGCCGACAGCGAGTAGACGCTGAACCCTTCGAAGCCCGGCCGCACGATGATCAGCACGCCGGCAAATCCGATGGCGATGGCCAGCCAACGCCGCCAGCCGACAGTCTCGCCAAAGACAAGTGCCGCTCCCATCGTCACCGCCAGCGGCAGCGCCTGCAGCACCGCCGAAACATTGGCGATCGGCAGATGGGCGAGGGCGACGAGGAAACTCACCGTTGCGCCGGCCTCGCTGATCACGCGCAAGGCGACCAGAGGCTGCAGCATCGAGCCCGGGCGGGCGAGAGCGCCGCGCTGCCAGGCGAGCAGACCGACGAAAAGCGATGCGAAAGCCCCACGGATCAACATGACCTGCGCCATGTTCATCGATTGCGACGAGTATTTGGTGATGGCGTCATTGAGGGTGAAGCCGGCCATCGCCACCATCATGAACAACGCGCCGCGAAAATTTGGAGACAGGGGCAAGACGGCTACCGGTTGTGCTAATACATATCGCCCAAAAGTGACCACGGTTTTGGGGAAACGACATGCATAAGAAACAAAGACCTGAAGCGCGTGGCCTGAATCCGTTCAAACGCGACGCGCTTTAGGCAGCAAGCCTGTAACAGTCGGGCATGAAACAGCAACAGCAAAGGACTGGGCCACAGCCTTGTTTGTGGCCCGGAATATCGCCTGCGATGGCGAACTTACTTCTTCGGCGTAAGCACCTCGGTGCCATTGCCTTCCTTGCCGGCGATCGTCCAAAGACCGTGCAGCGAACCGTCCGCCGCCACCTTGTAGACGACGAGGCCAATGTCCTTGTCCATGACATAGCCGGCGGAGAAGGCATCATCGTTGCGCATGCAGATGCCGTCGGAAGATGAGCCACCAGTTTCCCAATGGATCGCGCAGGTCGTCCCGCTGGTCAGCGTGATGGTGGCTTCGCCGCCATAGGCCGAGCCGTCGAAATTGGTGCCGGCGACCGTATAGGTGCCGCCGATCGACTGCGCCGCCGCGGGCACGGCCGCGAGGCCAAGCAGTGCCAGAGAAAGAACGAGTTTGCGCATGGTGTATCCCCCTGTGAGCGAAGAGCAGCTTCCAGGGGAAGGCTAGGCTGGAACAGACTGGCCGTAAATCCGGCTGCGGTTCGCGAACAAGACTTTTTCTGGGGTGTGGTTCGAAACCGTCATGGCCCCTTGAGACTGCCGGCGATGGCGCCGACCAGCGGATCGTATTTCGACTTCAGCGCCGGCGGGTAGTCGACCCAGACCGTACGGATGATACCGTCTTTCCCAAACAGACGTCGCTCGTAGAATATCTTTCCATCCCTCAGGCCCGACAGCACGGCCCAGTCCTTTCCGGCCTTGCTGTAGGTGATCTTGTAGCCCGGCTCCTTGCTCGCCTTCTCCGCCGCGACAAAGCCTTTCGGCGTGTCGTCGTCGACGTTGAGGATGCCCGAGCAGATCAGGCTGGCGCCATCGGCGCTCAGCCATTGCTGTCCGTCGCCATTGTCGGGCTCCGGCTGGCGATCGGTGAAGACGTCGTCGGGAAAGGTGCAGACAGTGCCGAAGCGATCGTTCACATAGGTGAATGGCGCGGCGACCGCACTGGTTGCTGCCATTGTCGCAATGACCAGGAATGAAGAGTGCAGCCGCATGCTCGCCTCGAAGTCATGATCCCGAAGCGATATTGCATAAATTTCACGGAAAGATCAGCCGCCAGTGACGCTCATGTGGCGCGACACCGATGGGCGGCTGGTGCGGCGGTCGATGATGAAGTCATGGCCCTTGGGCTTGCGGCCGATGGCTTCGTCTATTGCTTCGGCGACCAGCTCGTTGCCTTCCGAGGCGCGCAAGGGCGCGCGCAGATCGGCGGCATCTTCCTGGCCGAGACACATATAGAGGGTGCCGGTGCAGGTCAGCCGGACGCGGTTGCAGCTCTCACAGAAATTATGCGTCATCGGCGTGATGAAGCCGAGCCGTCCGCCGGTCTCGGCGACCTGGACGTAGCGCGCCGGGCCGCCGGTCTTGAAGGGAATGTCGGTCAGCGTGAACTGGCCTTCGAGCGACGCGCGCAGCAGCGACAGCGGCAAATACTGGTCGGTGCGGTCGGCATCGATCTCGCCCATTGGCATGGTTTCGATGACCGTCAGGTCCATGCCGCGGCCATGCGCCCAGCGCATCATCTCGGGCAGCTCGGCGTCGTTGAAATCCTTCAACGCCACTGCGTTGAGCTTGACCTTGAGCCCGGCCGCCTGCGCGGCATCGATGCCTTGCATGACCTTGTCGAGATGGCCCCAGCGGGTGATCTTGTGGAATTTGTCGGCATCGAGCGTATCGAGCGACACGTTGATGCGCCTGACGCCGCAATCGGCGAGTTCGGCGGCAAAGCGCGACAGCTGCGAGCCGTTGGTGGTCAGCGTCAGTTCTTCCAGCGCGCCGCTTTCGAGATGCCGCGACAGCTGGCGCACCAGATGCATGATGTTCTTGCGCACCAGCGGCTCACCGCCGGTCAGCCGCAATCGCCTGACGCCCTTTTCGATGAAAACCGTGCACAGCCGGTCGAGCTCTTCCAGCGACAGCAGGTCCTTCTTCGGCAGGAAGGCCATGTCCTCGGCCATGCAATAGGTGCAGCGGAAATCGCAGCGGTCGGTAACCGACACGCGGAGATAGCTGATCGTGCGGCCGAAAGGATCAATCATGTCCATGCTTCAAGCGCTTCCTGTGGCCGTGAACGGCTTCGTTATATACCGCTATGTGATACGATCCGGCCTGCTGTTCAAGATAGCGCCTCTCGATCTTTGGTAACATCTCTCAGCCGACATCGCATGTCGGTCGGTCTCATCAGACCTTTTCCCGTTTGGCGAAGCGGCGTAGGGAAGGGCGGATGACACGGGATCGAACAGCATGACCGCACCGAAAGAACTCAGGGTTTCCAAGGACCGCAAACTTCTGTCCGTCACCTTTCCCGACCACCATCCGTTCGAACTGCCGGCGGAACTGCTGCGCGTCGCCTCGCCATCGGCCGAAGTGCAGGGCCATTCGCCGGATCAGCGGGTGACGGTCCCCGGCAAGCGCAATGTGGCGATCCTGAAGATCGAGCCGGTCGGCAACTACGCCGTGCGCATCACCTTCGACGATTTCCACGACACCGGCATCTTCACCTGGAACTACCTGCATACGCTCGGCCACGAGAAGGATGCGCGCTGGGAAGCCTATCTCGCGGAGCTTGCGGAAAAGGGATTGAGCCGGGACCGCTAGGGCATCGCTGTCGTGAAGATGTCATCGATCTGGGGTAGCGCCGGCAAAGGTTTGGAGGCGAAAACATGTCCGTCATCACCACGGTCGAGCAGCTCGAGGCACTCTATGGCATTCCAGGCGAGGCCTCGCTGGTCAAGGAACTCGACCACATCATTCCCGAATATGCTGCCTTCATCGAAGCCTCGCCCTTTGTCGCACTGGCGACCAGCGGACCGGAGGGGCTTGATTGCTCGCCGCGCGGCGATCTCGCCGGCTTCGTGCGCATCCATGATCCGAAAACGCTGATGATGCCGGACCGACGCGGCAACAACCGCGCCGATTCGCTGAAAAACATCATCCGCGACCCACGCGTCGGCCTGCTGTTCCTGGTGCCGGGCTCCGGTACGACGCTGCGCGTCAACGGTCGCGCCCACATCACAACGGATACAGCGCTGTGCGCGTCATTTGCGGTGGACGGCAAGGCGGCGCGATCGGTAACCGTCGTCGACATCGATGCGGTCTATTTCCAATGCGCCCGGGCCATCGTCCGCTCCGAGCTCTGGAACCCGGCAAGGCATGTCGAGCCGAAGTCGCTGCCGACGCCCGGACAGATCCTGGAAATCACCAGCCGCAAGAACATCGACGGCGAAACCTACGACAAGGAATGGCCGGAACGGGCGAAGAAGACGATGTGGTAGGGTTGGGCTGAAGGGCGCTCAAGCCTCATTCAGCACATCATAGATCTTGCGCATCTGCTCGCCGATCATGTCGCATTGCTCCGGCGTCGACTGGCTCATCGCCTTCTCGATCAGCGCCATATGCACTTTCAGCGCCTGCATCAGCAGCGCCTCGCCGGCCTCGGTGAGCGCGAGCCGCAGGATGCGCTTGTCCTTCTCGTCGCCTTCGCGGCGCAGCAGGCCACGCGCTTCCAGCTGCGGCAACAGCATGGTGATGTTGGAGCGGCCGACGAGCAGCTTGCGGGCAAGATCGTGCTGCGACATTCCGGGGTGGCGATAGAGGTTCATCAGCACGTCGAGCTGCGCCGGCTTCAAATCGAGCGGCGCAAGTTTCACCGCCAGCGTGCGCTCAAGCACATGGCAGGCGCGCGCCACCGCGACCCAGTTGCGGAAACGCGGGTTGTCCCAAGGCAGCTCTTGTTTATTGTTCATCTTTGAACTATTATGTTCATGCTTGAACGTATGGATGGATTCTCACCATGGCATCATTCGGGCTGAAGGTCATCCGGGGCGTGTTCGGTGCGGCAGAGCGTGTCGCGCCGCGGCTCAGCGGACGCGCGGCGTTCGAATTGTTCTGCCGCACCCCGAATGTCAAGGCGCTCAGCGATGGCGAGCGCCGCGCTGTCGAGCGTGCGACGGGGTTCATGACCGAGGCGCGTCATCACCGGC
>NZ_RZPW01000505.1:0-4648 GCF_003998455.1 Mesorhizobium sp. M7A.F.Ca.CA.001.08.2.1
ACTCCGAATGGATGGGCCGCGTCTACAAATTCCTCGGCCTCTCGGTCGGCGTCATCGTCCACGGCCTGTCCGACGAGGAGCGCAGCGCCGCCTACGCCGCCGATGTCACCTACGCCACCAACAACGAGCTCGGCTTCGACTATCTGCGCGACAACATGAAATACGAGCGCGCCCAGATGGTGCAGCGCGGTCACAATTACGCGATCGTCGACGAAGTCGATTCCATCCTGGTCGACGAGGCACGCACGCCGTTGATCATTTCCGGTCCGCTCGAGGACCGTTCGGAAATGTACAACACCATCGACACCTTCATCATCCAGCTGCAGCCGCAGGATTATGAGATCGACGAGAAGCAGAAGACCTCGATCTTCACCGAGGAAGGCACCGAGAAACTCGAGAACCTTTTGCGCGACGCCGGCCTGCTCAAGGGCGAGTCGCTCTACGACGTCGAGAACGTCGCCATCGTCCACCACGTCAACAACGCGCTGAAGGCGCACCGGCTGTTCCAGAAGGACAAGGACTATATCGTCCGCAACGGCGAGATCGTCATCATCGACGAGTTCACCGGCCGCATGATGCCGGGCCGCCGCTATTCGGAAGGCCTGCACCAGGCGCTCGAAGCCAAGGAGCATGTGGCGATCCAGCCGGAGAACCAGACGCTCGCCTCCGTCACCTTCCAGAACTATTTCCGCCTCTACAAGAAGCTGTCCGGCATGACCGGCACGGCGCTGACCGAGGCAGAGGAATTCGGCAACATCTACGGCCTCGAAGTCACCGAGATCCCGACCAATTTGCCGGTGATCCGCATCGACGAGGACGACGAGGTCTACCGGACGGTCGAGGAGAAATACAAGGCGATCGTCAGGGAGATCCGCGAAGCCAGCGCCAAGGGCCAGCCGACGCTGGTCGGCACCACCTCCATCGAAAAATCCGAGCAGCTGGCCGAGCGCCTGCGCAAGGAAGGTTTTACCGATTTCGAAGTGCTGAACGCTCGCCATCACGAGCGCGAGGCGGCGATCGTCGCCCAGGCAGGCAAGCCCGGCGCCATCACCATCGCCACCAACATGGCCGGCCGCGGCACCGACATCAAGCTCGGCGGCAATGCCGAGATGCGGATCGAGGAAGAGCTGGGCGACATGCCGGCCGGCCCCGAACGCGAGGCGCGGGAAAAGGAAATCATTGCCGACATTGAGCGGCTGAAGGAAAAGGCGCTGGCCGCCGGCGGCCTCTATGTGCTGGCCACCGAACGCCACGAATCGCGCCGCATCGACAACCAGCTTAGAGGTCGTTCAGGAAGACAAGGCGACCCCGGCCGCTCGAAATTCTTCCTGTCGCTACAGGACGATCTGATGCGCATCTTCGGCTCCGAGCGCATGGACGGCATGCTGCAGAAGCTCGGCCTCAAGGAAGACGAGGCGATCATCCATCCGTGGATCAACAAGGCGCTGGAAAAGGCGCAGAAGAAGGTCGAGGCGCGCAACTTCGACATCCGCAAGAACCTGTTGAAATATGACGACGTCTCCAACGACCAGCGCAAGGTGGTGTTCGAGCAGCGCATCGAACTGATGGACGGCGAAGGCCTCTCCGAAACGATCGCCGAGATGCGCGAGGGCGTCATCGACGAGATCGTCGCCAAGGCCATTCCCGAAAACGCCTATGCCGAGCAGTGGAACGTTGCCGGGCTGAAGGCCGAGATCGCCGAGTTCCTGAACCTCGACCTGCCGGTCGAGGACTGGGCCAAGGAAGAGGGCATCGCCGAGGACGACATCCGCGAGCGCATCGCGCAGGCCGCCGAAGCCGCCGCCAAGGAGCGCGCCGAGCGTTTTGGCCCCGAGGTGATGAACTACGTCGAGCGCTCGGTGGTGCTGCAGACGCTCGACCATCTGTGGCGCGAGCACATCGTCAATCTCGACCATCTGCGTTCGGTCGTCGGCTTCCGCGGCTACGCCCAGCGCGATCCGCTGCAGGAGTACAAGGGCGAGGCGTTCGAGCTCTTCCAGGCCATGCTTGGCAATCTGCGCCAGGCCGTCACCGCGCAGCTGATGCGCGTCGAACTGGTCCGGCAGGCCGCCGAAGCGCCGCCTCCGGAAGCCCCCGACATGTTCGGCACCCATATCGACGGCACCACCGGCGAAAACGACTTCGAAGGCGGCGAAACCGCCCTCCTGGTCCGCCCGGAGACAACCGCAATCGTCGCCCCCGAAGACCGCGACCCCAACAACCAGGCCACCTGGGGCAAAGTCGGCCGCAACGAAGCCTGCCCCTGCGGATCGGGAAAGAAGTACAAGCACTGCCACGGGGCGTTTGCGTAAGGGGCGCTTTTCCTTCTCCCCGTTCACGGGGGTGAGGCGTGGTCCGCGTAACGGACGAAAAGCCAATTGCTTGGCTTTTCGAACGACGAACGCCCGGAGCGATAGCGAAGGGCTGGAGTGCCGACGTTCGCGATTAGCCAATCTCCCCACCTGAGGGGGAGATGGCCGGCAGGCCAGAGGGGGGCGCTGTCCCGCCGACTAAGCCGCCTCGAACTCGAACTTCAGCTGCGCGGCCTCTTCCTCTGGCAGCCAAGGCACCATCTGAGGCACGATCTTGCGATAAAGCCGGGTGCTATCCTGATCGGCAACGTCTCCGTGCTGCGCGCCTCGGCGATGATGAAACAGCGGCGCAACCTCAAACGCCTGCGCCGCCCCTCATCCGCCTGCCGGCACGTTCTCCCCGTATAGGGACGGGGCGAAGGAAACTCCTCACCCAACCGTTTCTTAATGTGTCTCCGCTACACCAACGCCTGAAAAAGAAGCGGAAAACGGAGAGAAATCGGGGTGCGCTTTTCCGCGGCCACGACTGCCGGGCGGTTCTTGCCGCAGCGTTGGGCGCTGCGCATGGGGCCGTTGCTTGGCCGCATCGATGCCGTGCTGTTCACCGCCGACGAGCGCGGCGAGGCCAGCCGCATGTCGGTCATCGCCTTCTCGGTCCGCATCGTCAGCGCCGTCATCGCCTTCGTCAGCCAGGTGCTGATGGCACGCTGGATGGGCTCGTTCGAATATGGCATCTTCGTCCTCGTCTGGGTGACGATGGTCATCGTCGGCAATCTCGCCTGCCTGGGCTTCCACACCTCCGTCATCCGCTACATTCCCGAATACCGCGAGCGCGGCTTGATGGACGAGTTGCGCGGCATCGTGCTGGCCAGCCGTCTGTTCGTGCTGATCGCCTCGACGCTGATTGCCGGGCTCGGCGCGCTCGGCGTCTGGCTGGCGGCACCCTGGATCGAGAACTACTATGTGATCCCGTTCATCCTCGGCGTCATCTGCCTGCCGATGATCGCCATGTCCGACCTTTTGTCGGGCCTGGCACGCGCCAACAGCTGGGCGCTGTTTGCCCTGTCGCCGACCTATCTGGTGCGGCCGGTGCTGATCCTGCTGTTCATGGCGCTGATGCTGCTGGCGGGCTATGCTCCTGACGCAAAGACCGCGATCTTCGCCTCGATCGCCGCCACCTACGCCACAACGCTCGGCCAGCTTATCGGTGTCACCCAGCGCATGGAACGGCAGATCCCGGCCGGGCCGATGAAGGTGCATTTCGCGCAATGGTTCGTCGTCTCGCTGCCGATCTTCCTGGTCGAGAGCTTCTTCTTCCTGCTGACCAATGCCGACGTGCTGATGGTCGGCGCCTATATGGACCCCAATGACGTCGCCGTCTATTTCGCCACGGTGAAGACCCTGGCGCTGGTGCATTTCGTCTACTTCGCCGTCAAGGCCGGCGTTGCCCAGCGCTACGCCCAGTTCACCCATGGCGACCCGCAAAGGCTCGCCGCCTTTGCCCGCGAGACGGTGTCGTGGACGTTCTGGCCTTCGCTGTTGATGGCGCTGCTGGTGCTGGCGCTCGGCGAGCCGATGCTGGTGCTGTTCGGCCCGGAATTCAGCAGCGGCTATCCCTTGCTGTTCCTGCTCGTCTTCGGCGTCGCGGCGCGCGCCGCCGTCGGCCCCTGCGAAAGCCTGCTGACGATGAGCGGCAACCAGAACATCTGCGCCGCCGTCTATGCCATGACGCTGGCCTTCAACATCGCCCTCAACGTGGTGCTGATCCCGATGTTCGGCCTGTGGGGCGCGGCCATGGCCACCGCCTTTGCCATGATCTTCGAAGCCGGCGCGCTGTCCTTCACGGTGTGGCGCAAGCTCGGCATCGTCATGCTTATCTTCGTGCCTGCGAAAGGAGCCGCGTGATGGCTGCCATCCCGTTGCTTGAGGAAACCAGCGGCGGCACCGCCGGCGCCATGGTGTCGGGCCTTGCCGGGCTGACCCGTGACGCCGACCCCGCCCATATCGAGATTCTCGCCAACAACCGGCCCGAGCGCAAGCTCGCCATCTACCCGGCATCCGCCGGCTTCGACCTGGTCGAGGAGCTGGATTATCTCTGCGCCCGCACGGTCGAGCCCAACGTGTTCTTCAACCCGCGTTTCCTTGCGCCCGCCATGCCGCGGCTGGAGGATCGCGAGGTGCGGCTGGCGGTCATCCGCGACGGCGACGAATACCGCAACCGGCTGCGCCTTCTGGTGCCGTTCTCGGTGGAACGGCCGGTGGTGCCGCTCGGCGTGCCGGTGATGCGCACATGGTCGAGCCCGTTCGGTCCGCTCGGCACGCCGCTGGTCGACCGC
>NZ_RZPW01000506.1:0-4646 GCF_003998455.1 Mesorhizobium sp. M7A.F.Ca.CA.001.08.2.1
CATCCGGCCGGCACGTGCCGCATGGGCGTCGATGCGGCATCGGTGGTCGATCCGGAATTGCGGGTGCGCGGCATTGCCGGGCTTCGTGTCGTGGACGCCTCGGTCATGCCAGACCTCGTCTGCGGCAACATCAATGCGGCGGTCATCATGATCGCCGAAAAGGCCGCGGATCTGATCGGCAGCCGCGCTCGACAGAGCGTGGCGGCCTGATAAGGCGGCCGGAATGCAACCAAAGTCTTTTGGTTGAGACTGAAAAACTGCGTTGGTTGGACTGTCATGCGCGTCAGCATGGCCGTGACGAAGCGGTTTCACGCCCTGATTGTGAGCTGAATTTCGTGCATTTCTAGGCTATCCCTGCCTATTTCTGGGCATTTGCCTCTCAAAAATGCACCTCAACCAAAAACTTATAAAATTCGCAATTTGGGTATTGTCGAGCAAAACCAATGCGAATACGGTTGAGTTGGTTAGAAGTATTTTCTTCGTGACGAGAGGTGTCCGATATGTCCCTGGCGCAACCAGCTAACGATGTGCTCACCAACAAGAAGGCGGCACTCAAGGGCCTCTATGACGCCCTCTACGCAAAGAACATGTTTCCGTTCTGGGCGACGTCGGAAGGCGTCGACCATGACGAGATCAAGCAGTTGATGGCGACGTCGAAAGCCGTTCCCTTCGTGTGGTCCTATTCGGACATCGAGCCCCTGCTCCAGCGCGCCGCCGAACTGGTGACCATGGACGACAGCGAGCGCCGTTCGCTGATCCTCGTCAATCCCGGTCTTGCACCCAAGCGTGCATCGGTCAGCACCATGTACACCGCCTACCGCTTGAACGATCCCGACGAGATCATGCCGCCGCACAAGCACTCGCCGAGCGCCATCCGCTTCGGCCTGACGGGCAAGGGCAATTTCACCGGCGTCGAGGGCGAAGACGTGGTCTTCGGCCCGGGCGACATGGTGCTGACGCCCAACGACGCCTGGCACAATCATGGCACCGTTGGCGGCGAGCAGGCGGTCAACCTGTCGGTGCTCGACCTGCCGCTGGTCGAAACGCTGCATGCCGTCCATTTCGATCACAAATACACCGAGATGGTCGACGGCAAGGAAGTCGAGAAGAAGGTGCAGACCGCCCGCTATCCCAGCGACTACTCACAGCGCATCTATGGCGAAGGTGGCCTGATGCCGCGTTTCGTCGACCACAAGCGCGGCGGCGGCCTGTCGTCGCCGATGTATGTCTATCGCTGGGAGAAGATGGAAGCGGTTCTCGACGCCCACAAGGATTGGGATGGCGACCCCCATGAAGGCATCGTCATCGACTATGTCGATCCGACGACCGGCGGACCCGTCTTCCACACCATCAATTTCTACGTGCAGATGCTGCGCCCCGGCGAGAAGACCTTGCCGCAGCGCGAGACCGCCAGCCTGCTCTTGGCGCCGTTCCGCGGCAACGGCCATTCGATCATCGACGGCAAACGCTATGACTGGAACCAGTTCGACACCATCGCCATACCCGGCGGTTCCTGGGTCGAACATGTCAACGGCTCGTCGAGCGAGCCGGTGATCTTCTTCGGCGCCACCGATGCGCCGACGCAAAAGGCGCTGCTCCTCTACAAGCGCTGGGGCCGCAACCAGGCCGGCGATCTGCTCCGTCTCGTCTAGTTCCGGTCCTCCGGCAGGCAATGTCCGCGCCGCCATTGGCGGCGTGGACATCGAAATGGAATTTCAGCAGCAAGGGCGTATGCATTTGGTTTCGGCGTTCAACACAAAGCAGATCGGCCATGTCGACTGCCCAGGCGGCGGTCAGGTCTGGGTCGACGGCAACATCCTCTATATCGGCCACATGCGGCCGCCGAGCGGCACGACGCTGGTCGACATTTCCGACCCGCGCAATCCGCGCAAAATTACGACGATCGATGTCCCGCCCGGTTGGCACTCACACAAGGTGCGCGCCAAGGACGGACTGATGATCATCAACCACGAGCGCTTTGGCGACGCCGGCCCGGCTGATTTCGGCGGCGGACTGGCGCTCTACGACACCACCAAGCCGGCACAGCCGAAGCTCATCTCGAAATGGATAACCGGCGGCAAGGGCGTCCACCGCTACGATTTCGACGGCCGTTACGCCTACATATCGCCGACCGCCGACGGTTATGTCGGCAATATCGTGATGATCCTCGACCTGATCGATCCCGCGAAGCCGGTCGAGGTCGGACGCTGGTGGATACCGGGCCAGTGGACCGGGGGCGGCGAAGAGTATCCTTGGCACGACTATGTCACGCCGCGCTGTCACCATCCGCTGCGAATGGGCGACAGGCTCTATGTCAGCTACTGGCATCATGGCCTGTTCATCCTCGACATTTCGGACATCACCAAGCCGAAGCTGGTCTCGCACGTCAATTCGAGCCCGAGCTTTCCGCATCCCACGCACACCTGCCTGCCGATTCCACAGCCGCTCAAAGGCCGCAACATCATGGTGGTGGCGGACGAGGATGTCGCCAAGCTTCGGCCATCGCCGCCGGCCTTCACCTGGATTTACGATATCACCGACGAGACCAACCCGTTGCCGATCTCGACCTTCCAGGTGCCGGGCCTCGACACGGACGGTTCACCGCAGCCGCAGATGACCGGCTGCCATCAGCCTTCCGAGCGGTTCAATGGCACCGTCATTCCGTTTGCGTGGTTCGCGCAGGGGCTGCGCCTCGTCGACATCGCCGATCCGTTCGCGCCAAAGGAAGTCGGTCATTTCATGCCCGACGCGCCGGAGGGCGCGGAGCGTTCCTCGTCCAACGACGTGACCATCGACGACCGCGGCATCGTCTACCTGATCGACCGCATCCGTGGCGTCGACATCATCGAAACCAGCGTTCTCTAGGGGGATATGTTGAGCGACAGCACGCGAAAATCCGCCAGCCACTACGCCATCGGCAACAAGAACCCGAACCTGCCGTTTCATCCGGCGGTGCGTGCCGGCGATTTCATCTTCGTCTCGGGCCAGGTGCCGAAAGACGAGAACAACAACATGATCAGCGGCACGATCGAAGAAGAGACGCTGGCGACGCTGAAGACCATCGCGCGCGTCATCGCGCATGAAGGCGCGACGCTGTCGGATGTCGTGCGGATCACCACCTATCTCGAGGATACGCGCGATTTCGGCCGCTACAACAAGGCCTTCCTCGAAGGGATCGGCGACGCCGTTCTGGCGCGCACGACCGTCGAGGCAAAAGCGGTCATCAACACCAAGATCGAAATGGACGCCATCGTCTACAAGCCGCTGCCGGCGAGCAAGTAGGCCCTGGACACTAGCGAGGAGAAGACATGTACAAGCTGTTAGGCCGCCAGACATCAGGCAACGTCCAGAAGGTGCTCTTCATGCTCGAAGAGTTGGGAGCGTCCTACAAGCGCGAGGATTATGGCCGCCAGTTCGAGAACACGCAGACGGCGGAATACAAGGCGCTCAACCCGACCTCCAAGGTGCCGACGCTGGTCGACGGCGACACCGTGATCTGGGAGTCCAACACCATCCTGCGCTATCTCGCGGCATTCGGCGGCGAACAGTTGAATGGCGCCACGCCGGCGGAAAAGACCGAGGTCGAGCGCTGGATGGACTTCCTGCTGGCGGCAGTCAATCCGGGCTACCTGGCGGCCTTCAAGGGCGCCAAGCTCACGCCCGAGGAACAGACCGCCGAATACAAGGAACAAGTGAAGGACCTTGTCGCGCAGCTCAAGATCGTCGACGGCCACCTGGCCGGCAAGGACTTCCTGGCGCTCGGCAAGCTGACCCTTGCCGACATTGCCTGCGCGCCGATCCTGAAGCGCTGCGTCGACTTCAAGATCGACCGGCCGTCAATGCCCAATCTGGAGCGCTGGGTGGCCGCGATCGCCGCTCGGCCGGCCTTCAAGGCGGCAACCACTGCTGCTCCCGCAAAGGCCGCATGATGATCAAGCGCGCCGCTCTCATCGGACTGGGAACGATGGGTCCAGGCATCGCCGCGCGGCTTTCGCGCGGCGGGCTCGATGTGACGGCGTATGACGTTTCGCCAGGGGCAATCGAGCGCGCCCGCGGCATGCTCGATCTTGCCGGCGGCGTGCTCGACCGTCTCGACATCGAGGCGCCCGGGACTGGTGCCGGCAAAGTGCGTTTCGTCGAGACGATCGCCGAGGCCGTCGATGGCGCCGAACTGGTGATCGAGAACGTGCCCGAGAATATCGACATCAAGGCGCAGACCTATCGTGACATCGATCCGCTGATCGGCCCGTCCGTCATCGTCGCGTCCGACACGTCGGGCATTCCGATCACCAAGCTGCAGGCGCATATCTCGCATCCCGAGCGGATGGTCGGCATGCACTGGTCGAACCCGCCGCACATCATCCCGATGATCGAGGTGATCGGCGGCGAGAAGACCGCGCCTGAAACCGTGGCTGTTATCCGCGATCTCATCCGCTCGATCGGCCTGCTGCCGGTGGTGGTGAAGAAGGACGTTCCAGGCTTCGTCGAGAACCGCGTGCTCTATGCGCTGCTGCGCGAGGCGGTCGATCTTGTCGAGCGCGGCGTCATCGAGCCGGAAGACCTGGACACCTGCGTGTCGTGGGGCATCGGCTACAAGATCGCCGTCATCGGCCCGATGGCGCTGCTCGATATGGCGGGGGTGGGTA
>NZ_RZPW01000507.1:0-4646 GCF_003998455.1 Mesorhizobium sp. M7A.F.Ca.CA.001.08.2.1
CACCCCGATATCGAGGAATTCATCGACTGGAAGGTCAATGAAGAGCAGAAGGTCGCCTCGCTGGTGACCGGCTCCAAGATCGTGAAGAAGCATCTCGAAGCGATCATGAAGGCCTGCGTCAACTGCGAAGGCAATGGCGACGACTGCTTCGATCCGTCGATCAACTCCGCGCTGAAGCGCGAGATCAAGGCGGCCAAGAAGTCGGCCGTGCCGGAGAACTACATCTACCGCGTCATCCAGTTCGCCAAGCAGGGCTATAGCTCGATGTCGTTCAAGACCTACGACACAGACTGGGATTCGGACGCCTACCTTACGGTTTCGGGCCAGAATTCCAACAATTCGGTGTCGCTGAAGGACAATTTCCTGCGTGCCGTCGAGGACGATGCCGACTGGCACCTGACCGCCCGCAAGGACGGCAAGGTGCTGAAGACGCTGAAGGCCAGGGATCTCTGGGAAAAGATCGGTTACGCCGCCTGGGCGTCGGCCGATCCGGGCCTGCATTTCAACACGACGATGAACGACTGGCACACCTGCGCTTCGGCCGGTGCGATCCGGGCGTCCAACCCGTGCTCCGAATACATGTTCCTCGACGACACGGCCTGCAATCTCGCCTCGATCAATCTGCTGCCCTACCGCAACGCCGACGGCACGATCGACATCGCAGCCTACGAGCACACGGTGCGGCTTTGGACCATCGTGCTCGAAATCTCCGTCATGATGGCGCAGTTCCCGTCGAAGGAGATCGCCAAGCAGTCCTACGAATACCGCACGCTCGGCCTCGGCTATGCCAATATCGGCGGCCTGCTGATGACGTCGGGCATTCCCTACGACTCCGACGAAGGCCGCGCGATCTGCGCCGCACTCACCGCGATCATGACCGGCATGGCCTATGCCACCTCGGCCGAGATGGCCGGCGAACTCGGCGCCTTCGCCGACTACGACCGCAATGCGCAGAACATGCTGCGCGTCATGCGCAACCATCGCCGTGCCGCCTATGGCGAGAAGCAGGGCTACGAGAAGCTCGCCGTCAACCCGGTGCCGCTCGTCGCTTCCGACCTGAAGCAGCAGGACCTTGCAACCCACGCCAAGGCCGCCTGGGACCGCGCCATCGAACTCGGCGAGGAGCATGGCTACCGCAACGCGCAGGCGACCGTCATCGCGCCGACCGGCACGATCGGCCTGGTCATGGATTGCGACACCACCGGCATCGAGCCCGACTTCGCGCTGGTGAAGTTCAAGAAGCTGGCCGGCGGCGGCTATTTCAAGATCATCAACCGCGCCGTGCCGGAAGCGCTGCGCACGCTCGGCTATTCCGAAGCCCAGATCGCCGAAATGGAAGCCTATGCGGTCGGCCACGGCAACCTCAACCAGGCGCCCGCGATCAACCCCGGCGCGCTCAAGGCCAAGGGCTTCACCGACGAGAAGATCGCGGCGCTCAACGCAGCCTTGAAGTCGGCCTTCGACATCAAGTTCGTCTTCAACCAGTGGACGCTCGGCGCTGACTGGGTGAAGGAGACGTTCGGCTTCACCGACGAGCAGCTCAACGATTTCTCGTTCGAGATGCTGCCGGCGCTCGGCTTCTCCCGCAAGGACATCGAGGCCGCCAACATCCATGTCTGCGGTGCCATGACGCTGGAAGGCGCGCCCTTCCTCAAGGCCGAACACCTGGCGGTTTTCGACTGCGCCAGCCCGTGCGGCAAGATCGGCAAGCGCTCGCTGTCTATCAACAGCCACATCCAGATGATGGCGGCGGCACAGCCCTTCATCTCCGGCGCCATCTCAAAGACCATCAACATGCCCAACGATGCGACGGTGGAAGACGCCAAGGGCGCCTACATGCTGTCGTGGAAGCTGGCGCTGAAGGCCAACGCGCTCTACCGCGACGGCTCGAAACTGTCGCAGCCGCTCAATTCCTCGCTGCTCGCCGATGGCGAGGACGACGAGGATGAAGCCGTCGAGCAGCTGCTCGCCGCACCTGCGGCAGCACGTGCCGCACAGATCACCGAGCGGATCGTCGAGCGCATCATCGAGCGCGTGTCGCGCGAGCAGGAAAAGCTGCCCGGCCGCCGCAAGGGTTACACGCAGAAAGCCAAGATCGGTGGCAACACCATCTTCCTGCGCACCGGCGAATATGACGATGGCCGTCTCGGCGAGATCTTCATCGACATGAACAAGGAAGGCGCGACTTTGCGTGGCCTTCTCAACAACTTCGCCATCGCCATCTCGCTGGGCCTGCAATATGGCGTGCCACTCGACGAATATGTGCACGCCTTCACCTTCACCAAGTTCGAGCCGGCCGGCATGGTGCAGGGCAATGACGCCATCAAGAGCGCGACGTCGATCCTCGACTACGTGTTCCGCGAGCTGGCGATCTCCTACCTCGGCCGCAACGATCTCGCCCATGTCGACCAGTCGGACTTTTCCAACACCGCACTTGGCCGTGGCATCAGCGAAGGCAAGACCGATGCGGTCTCCAAGGGCCTGACCCGTGGCGCCTCGCCGGTGAAGCTGGTGTCGCGCGTCAGCGGCAACGATCCGAAAGGCTTTGCGGCCCCATCGGGCGCCCCTGCCCGCTCGGCACCGACCGCCTTCTCCGGCTCCAACGTGCTGGCGCTGAAACCCGCCAGCGACGAAGCGGTCGCCTACAAGCGCGATTATGAGGAGCGGGCAAAGGAATTGGCCGAGGACATCGCCTTCGAGGAAGCGGCGGGTGCTGCCTCCGATACCACGGCTGCGCTGTTCACCGACGCCGCGGCCGTCGAGGCGGCCGAAGCAAAAAAACTCGCCAACGACCGCCGCGCCAAATCGCTGCTCCAGGGCTACACCGGCAATTCCTGCTCCGAGTGCCAGAATTTTACGATGGTGCGGAACGGGACCTGCGAGAAGTGCGATACGTGTGGCTCGACGAGCGGGTGCAGCTGAGATCTAGTGCCACCTCGGCTTACAGTTCGCGAGATCATTCGCCTGCTGGAGGCCGATGGCTGGTATCTGGTTGCAACAAGGGCAGCCATCGCCAATATAAGCATGAAGTCAAAGCCGGCCGCGTCACCGTGGCTGGCAAGCCGTCTGAAGAGGTTGCGCCAGGAACACTGAACAGCATCCTCAAGCAGTCAGGTTTGAAGGAGTGATGACATGCGTTACGCGGTGGTGATTGAAAAAGCAGGAAATAATTTTTCTGCCTATGTGCCGGACCTACCCGGCTGCATCGCGACAGGTGCCACTGTGCCTGAAGTGGAAACCGAGATTCGCGATGCAATACGCTTTCACATCGAAGGTTTGCGAGCCGACGGGCTGGATGTGCCCAAGGGTGTCAGCCTCGCGGAATACGTAGAGGCATAGAGGCAGGCCTCCACTCGATCCGGATCAGGCTCTGGTCCGGGCGTCTAACTCGCCGGCAACACCCTTAGCGTCTGCTTGTCAAACAACAGCTCGTCCTGGCCGATGCGGACGAACAGCAGCTTCCGACCCTCGCCCAAGGGTACTTCGAAATACTGGATGCCATCAGGCATTTCGCCCCAGCAGCCGCAGGGTGGGTCGGGAACCTCATCGGGGCTGGCCAGTGCTTTCAGTATTTTCGCAATCCAGGGATGTGTAGCGTTTGACGGCGGCAAGCGCGGCGCTCTCGGTGTAAGGCGTCGCAATAACTTGTTTGCATCTGGCCATGCCTTCGGCCTGCCCAGATCAAAGCCTCTCAGCATGCCATCTCAGATGGTCGTCCATGAAGCTGGAGATGAAAAGATACGAGTGATCGTATCCATCCTGCATCCGCAGCTTTAGCGGAATACCTGCTTTGGCGCAGGCCGCCTCAAGCAGCCAAGGCCTCAGCCCGTCGTCAAGAAATCCATCCGACGTTCCCTGATCCACCAAAAATTCGGGGAAACGGTATCCGTCGTCGATGAGCGACGTCGCGTCGCAGCTTCGCCACGAGGCCTCATCCTTGCCGAGATACTTCTCAAAGGCCGGTTTCGACCAGCCGGCGGTGCTTGGCTGGGCGATCGGGGCGAACGCCGAGCAGCTCTTGAAACGTTGCGGATTCTTCAAGGCAATCGTCAGCGCGCCATGCCCGCCCATCGAATGGCCAAAGATTGCCTGGCGCGCCATATCGGCTGGAAATTCAGCCGCGATGAGGGCCGGCAACTCCTCGGCGACATAGGAATACATACGATAGTTCTTCGCATAAGGCTCTTGCGTCGCATCGAGATAGAAGCCGGCGCCGGAGCCGAACTGCCAGTTGTCTTTTTCATCCGGAATGTCGGCCCCGCGCGGGCTGGTGTCGGGACAAACGACGATCAGGCCGAGCTCGGCGGCCATGCGCCTGTACTCGCCCTTGTCCATTACATTGGCGTGGGTACACGTCAGGCCTGAGAGATACCACACAACGGGACAAGGCGCCTCCCGCGCCTGCGGAGGTATGAAAACGGCAAAAGTCATGTCGCAACGGCAACTCGTCGACAAATGGGAATAGACGCCCTGCACGCCGCCATGGGCTTTCGTTTGAGAGATGATTTTCATGTGTTCTCCACGTTGGAGGTCGAATGACGGTCGGCCCCACCACTACCCCAGCGGCAAGCACTTGCGTCCTGCCATCGTATGGTTCCTGTGTCGACGGATCTCAGCGCGGAAAAAGAACCTCGCCCATTCCGAGC
>NZ_RZPW01000508.1:0-4645 GCF_003998455.1 Mesorhizobium sp. M7A.F.Ca.CA.001.08.2.1
GGCTTGATGTCAAAGACCTCGACAAGAGGGTCAGCCGCGCCGCCGTCGCTGTATTTGATGGCGAGCGCTTTGCCGGCGAATTCGAAATGGATCTGGCGGAAGCCGAAATCGCAGCGCTGCGTCCAGGCGGCCAGCCCGACAGTTTTGTCAGACAATTTTTCCCAGGCGCATTTGTCGATGGGCGGGCGCGACGGCGCCGGCTCGTCCGCCATGGCTGGTATCGTCGCGGATGCAAGCAGGGCACTGGCCCAGATGGTCGATCGCACGCTATTCATGGCTGCATCCTGTTAAAATGAAGGCGTCCCAGGCCGAACCGCCTGGATTGGCATTGGCGAAATCGGCTCCTTCGGTGAAAGCCACGCCGAAACCGGGCAAGAGCAGCCCTCTCGGCGCCGGTGTCGCTTCGCGCGAATTCAACTGCTCGGCGGCGCCGCCGGTCAAGGCATAGACCTGGCCCTCCCATAGCCTGCACAATCCGCTACCGTCCTGCAGGCCGCCTTCCCGGGCGTCGTCGGTGCAGGCGTGGCGAATGGTGCCGAGCGGGAAGGAATTCTTGCCGTTGGTCCAGGTGATGTCGGCGGGCAGGCTCGTGCCGGTGTTGGGCACGGCCAGCGAAAACACTTCGGCCGTCAGCGCCGCCGGCTCGTTGGCGAGCGGCCGGAATTGCACGACGGCACCCGAGCGCGGCTCCTGATAGGTGGCGTGGCTCAGGAGGCATTCTTTTGCCAAGGCCGCCTGCATCGGGCCGAGCAGGCCCAGGAGGAAGAAGGCCAGTATGCGGGTGATCATCCAATGTCTCTGGGAAAGCGTTGAGTCGGCCCGCACAGTCGCATCATCCGCGCAAAAGCATAGCAAAATCCGGAACGGCGGCGTTTGTCCGCTCCTGGACAAAACTTGTCCTCGCAAAATCCCACCAGCCTGTATGGTCGAGCGCACTGATCGAAGGAGTGGTGATGCGGCGTTTGGTGATGACGACGGCAATATCCGCATTCGCCGGTGGCTCCGCGCTGGCGGCGCCGCCTTATGTTGGGACATGGTCTAGCGGCAGGCTGAACTGCCACGCGGCTCCCGACATCCAACGCGAGACTGTGTTCACAGTGGACCAGGCGTCGCTGTCGTTCCCCGATCTCGGCTGCGAGCAGGCGACATTTCGCAAAAGCTCGACCGGCTGGGTGGTGCATGCCAGCCAATGCTACGGTTCCGACCCGTCGATCGAGGAGCCGTTCGCGCGTGTCATCCATATCGTCGGGCATGGGGCCACGCTGCGGTTCACCTGGCCTGGCTTCGACAGCGGACCGCTCGTCCGCTGTTGAAGGCGTCCGGCGCCTCAGACCAGGCCGACCAGAAAGGCGGCGCCGCCGAGAAAGCCTGCCGAGCAGATCCATAACAGCCAGAGCCCCCGTACCCGGCATTCCAGCACCGCCGAGCCGGGGTTGGCGGGGTCATAGTGGACGTCGACCTTGCTGCCTTCGACATACTGCCGTGCCTGGCCGCCGACGAGGCCGGGCAACGAAGCCGTCACGGTTCCGCCGAAGGTCACACGATCGGCGCTGTAGCGCTGGCCGGCGACGTCATAGGAGTAGACGATGCGGGATTTGAAGACGGTGCGCCAGCGACCATGGCCAGAATGGTTTCGGAGCGCCTGCAGGCCCGAGGCATCGATGCGGCCGGCAGTGACCGGCCATTTTGCCGCCTGCTCGGCCAGCGATTTCTGGACGAAGCCCATGCGCAAGGCAAACAGGCCCATGAACAGCAGCAGCGCTCCCGCGCCGAGGTTCTGCGGCTTGGGCAAATGCGGCCTGATCGCCTCCAGGACGCCGCCGACGGAAAACACCAGAACCAGCGCGCCGACCACCAGCCCGGCCGAGAGCTGGATCATGAACTTGAAGGCGCCTTCGGGCATGGTGCGCTCGATCACGGCTTTGCTCGGATCGGCCGGATTGTAGAAGACAGTCACCTCCGCGCCGCGGGGAAACTGGGCAAGGGTTTCGGTGACTTCGAAATTCCCCAAGTTCTCCTTCACGCTGTAGCGCGAGCTTTGAAATTTCTTGCCGCCAACCTTGTATTCGAAGGTGATCGCCGGAAAATTGCGCATTTCGGTGGTATCAGTGCTGTCCGAACCAACGCCCGAGCTTCTGACCTCGCGTGCCTCGACGCGCGACGAGATGATCTTTCCCGGCGTCGGCAGCCAGCGGCTGAGTGCCTTCACCTCTCGCCATTTCATGAAGGTGATGAATGACAGCGCGCCCGCGACCACGCAGGCAAAGCCGACAAGCATGATCTTGAGTTCCAACTCGTCTCCCCCCAGGAGTGCAGCAACCCGCACATAGACAGCATGGCGGTGGCAATGTCTGGTATTTTCGCAAATCTGAAAAGGCTGAGCAGCGCAAACGGCAACAGCCCACCGCGTCATGCAGGATTCACGGCCAGGAACGTGTTCCATTCTTCGCTATTGCGGCCGACGTTGAAATCGTCCCTGATGAGAACCAGCCCGGCGCCTTCGAGACGGGCGGCGAAGTCGTCCCTGCGCCAGTAGACCATGTGATATTCGCCTGATGTCTCGCCGTCGCCATTGCGCATCGAGACGAGGAAGGCGCCGCCCGGGCGCAGCGACCCGGCTATCTTGGCAAGCACCTGGTCGGTCTGGTCGCGAGGCACGTGGATCAGGACGCATAGGGCAAGGACCGCGTCGTAGGGGCCGCCGAGATCATCGGTGATGAGATCGAGCAACTCGCCATGCTTACCACGCGCGGCCTGCAGCTCGAGAAACCGCTTGGTGGCGTCGGTGCGCCGAACCTTGGCGCCCAAATTTTCCAGAAAATCCGCATCGTATCCGGCTCCGGACCCGACTTCCAAAATCCGACCGCCTGTGCCGGCGATTGCCACCAGGCGCTTGAGCGATGCCTGCTCCCTCTCGTTGGGAACATGGCGCACGATGGCATCATATTGTTCCGCATAATCCTCGTAAGCGCTGATCGTTTGACGGCTCCGTGCCAGAGCCTCCGATGACACACCCATCTTTTCCTCCCATGCGTCCTTGTTGGTCAAAGAGCCAGACACTTTCCTCAGCGAATGCTGCCGGCGGAAGCGTGTCCATCGAGCAGTCCGATATCGCGCTTGAAATGGTCCGACAGCGCACGCTGGTCAAGCAGGCCGCGTGAGCGGGTCCTGAAGGGAGCGGCGAAGAGGTCGAGGATCGGCGGACACCCGAGAAAGCGAACGACGCCAAGCCCGATAGCTTGTCTCAGTTGGCGTCGGCTACCGTCTGCCGGCCGCCGGCCCAGGCGCGCCATTGCCGTTCGTCGCCATGGAAGACATTGAGGTCTATACGGCCAGTGACGCCGTGCGACAGGCCGGAGCCGGAATACTGCCAGAACAGCCATTTGCGGCCGGGATAGACCTTTGACGGATGCTGAGCGACCGCACGCAGCCAAAACGGATAGTCGAGGAATTCGCCCCTGAGATTGTCGCGGTAGAAATCGGGCGCGGTGTAGATGATGGGCCGCTGGCCGTAATAGCGCTCCAGCTTGTCCATGAACACCTGCATCTTTTCCAGCACCTTTTCGCGCGACGGCCGCCGCTTGCAGCTGGACTCGCCGTTCCACTCGACGTCGATCACCGGCGGCAGCGCGCCTTCGACCCTGGGCACGTTGCGGATGAACCAGTCCGCCTGCTCGCCCGCCGTGCGGCACCAGTAGAAGAAATGGTAGGCGCCGCGCTTCAAGCCGGCGGCGTCGGCGTTGCGCCAGTTTTTCATGAACATCGGATCGAGGTGGTCGCCACCGTCGGTCGCCTTGATGTAGGCGAAGTTGGCGCCCTGCGCCCGCAGCTTGTCCCAGTTGACGTTGCCTTGCCAACGCGAGACGTCGACGCCGTGCACTGCAAGGCGGCGAGGCGAACCCTTGCCGAAATTGATCGGCTTGGCGTCGCGAAAACCGTAATGGGTGAGCGGCCCGGCAAGCATGGCCGGTGCCGCGCGCGTCAACAGCTTGGGCGGCGACACCAAGGCTGCCGGCTCGACCGGCAGCCCGCCGACATCAGGCACTTGGGGATCAGGCGCATCAGGTGCGGCAAACATCCCCGTCTCTTCCTCCTCCGCCAAGCCGAACGGGCGCGTTTTTTCCCCCGGACCGTTGTCAGACATGGGAGCCAGTCCGGCCCTTGCCGCCCTGTTGCCCCTTGCCGCCGGAGCAGCGGCGATCGGTGCCGGCGGCCGGATCACGGAACTGGTGGTCTCGTTGGAGGGTTTCTGCAAATCCAGCGCATCGACGCCGGCCGTTGACGAGCAGCCGGCAAGGCATAGCGATGCTATCAAAAAACTGACGACGCCCGGAATCCGCATCTGGACCTGTACTCAAAACACAACAGACCGAGGGCGAAACGACAGCCGACGGACAAACCGGATCAGTTATGAATGAGAAATTACCAATAAAGTTTGAATCAAGTTTTTTTCGCCATACCGCATGCGGGTAAGCGCGGTGGAAACTGGCTCAGGATTTCCTGAAGACGCCGATCATCGGCCCGAGATTCCAGTAGTCGTCTTTGCGGCCGATGGCAGGCGCAAACAGGCTGGATATCGTGCCGTCGAGGAACAGCGCGTTATCGCAACCGAGCGCGTCGCGGAAAAGCCGGGCGAAGGCATGGA
>NZ_RZPW01000509.1:0-4640 GCF_003998455.1 Mesorhizobium sp. M7A.F.Ca.CA.001.08.2.1
GTCTTGGGATGGTCGGGCGCACCAAAACGCAGCGCATTCATCGCCGCGATCGGCCGCGCGCCCATGGTGAAGACGTCGCGCAATATGCCGCCGACGCCGGTCGCCGCACCCTGGTAGGGCTCGATGTAGGATGGGTGGTTGTGACTCTCCATCTTGAAGACGACGCAGTCGCCATCGCCGATGTCGACCACGCCAGCATTCTCGCCCGGCCCCTGGATGACCTGAGGTCCGGTGGTCGGCAGCGTGCGCAGCCATTTCTTCGAGGATTTGTAGGAGCAGTGCTCATTCCACATCGCCGAGAAGATGCCGAGTTCGGTGAAGCTCGGCTCGCGCCCGACGAGGTCGAGAATGCGCTGATACTCGTCGGGCTTGAGCCCGTGTGAGGCAATGAGCTCGGGGGTGATCGGCACGGAATTGGAAATGGTCATGGGCGGCGATTTTTATCCGGGACGTTGGGATTTTGAGTCCCGTCTTATCGCAAGCCTTGCGGCCGATACACCCATGGATTGACGAAAAACGACGGAAAACCGGACAAAGCCACGCAGTGTCAGGAGAAGCTGTCGTAGCCGGCGCGGCCTTCATCGAGAAGTCGCCGGATCACCGCAACGCCTTCAGCGATATCCCCGCGCTGTCTCGGCTGCGAAACGCCGAAGCGGACGCCATGGAAAACCTGCTCGGAACGGCCGGCCTTGAATTCGTCCTCGTCGTCGATCAGCACGCCGTGCTCCAGGCAAGCGTTCTTGAAGGTGCCGGAAAGCCAGGGGTCGGGCAGGGTCAGCCAGACAAAGGGCACCCTGTCATGCGACTTGAAGGCGAAGCCGGCCAAAGTCTCGCGTACGATGGCGATGCGGGCGCTGATTTCGGCGATGCTGCGCTTTCGTATCTCATCCGCCTGACCGGACAGCACCAGCCTTGTATTCACCTCCGCCAGCAGGAAGGGCATGCCGCCGGTCATCATCTTGTGGGCGACGCGGATGCGGTGGCGGTAGGCGGGCGGGCAGGAAAGCCAGCCGCCGCGCACACCGGCTGCGACCGACTTCGACAGGCCGCCCGCGACAATGGTCCTCTCAGGAGCATATTCGGCCAGCAACGGCGTCGGATCATCGGTCAGATTGCCATAGAGGTCGTCCTCGATGAGGACGACATTGTATTCGCGTGCGACATGGGCGATCGCTTCGCGGCGCGCCGCCGACAAGGTGGCCAGCGTCGGATTCTGCGCCGTCGGCATCAGGAAGATCATCTTGGGATGCTTTTGCGCGCAGACGCGCTCGAAATCCTGCGGATCGATCCCTTCATCGTCCGATGCCACCAACGCGGTGCGCCTGCCGATCAAGCCGGCACTGCGGGAAACCTGCGAGTAGGTGAGGTGCTCGAAGGCGACATAGTCGCCAGGCATGGTGAGCGCCGCGATCGCCGCCATCACCGCCGCATGGGTGCCGAGCGTGGGAACGATGGTGTCGGCATCCGGGCGAAAGGAATTGCGCGCCAACCAGCGGGCGCCGGCTTCGTACCATCGTTCGGGGAAATCCCTAGTGTAGCTCGAAATCTCATGCGGATGGTCCTGCGCCGTGCGCGACAGGACACCGGCGACAATGTCGCCCTGGCCGATATCAGGTGCTGCGGTGCTGTCGAAACGCAGCTTGCCTTTAGGCGCATCGATATAGCGCGTGCCTTCGCCGCCGACGTCCGGAGCCGGAAAATCCGGCTTCGCGCGCTGGCCGAGCACATAGGTTCCACGCCCGACCTCGCCGCTCACCAGCCCACGCTCGCGCAGCAATTGATAGGCCCGGCCGACCGTGCCGACGGTGGTGCCGATGTCGTAGGCGAGGTCGCGCTGCGGCGGCAACTTTGCGCCGGCATCGATCACGCCCCGATCGATGTCCGTCTCGATGGAATCCGCCAGCCGCTGATACAGCGGGCCGGAGCCGGCAGTGAGATCTGGAAGCCAATTTGTCATGGTGACAATTTTCTATATTGCACCGATAGATGAGTCAATACATATCAATCGCGTGCCAAAAGGGTACAATTTAGGACTTTGGCAGAAAGAAAATGAATACAATCGCGACAATACGTCATTCGAGCGCTGCATTATCGGCCCAATCGACACGCCCGTCGGCTCAGCGCGGCTTTGTCAGCCGCCTTGTGCGCGTGCTGAGGTCGCTGGCAAGATGGATCGACAACCTGCTGGATCGCCGCCGCAGCCGGTTGGCTCTGCTGGAGATGACCGACGACCAGCTCAAGGATATCGGCGTCACGCGCTGCGACGCCCACCGCGAGGGCATCAGGCCGTTCTGGGACTGACCGTGATCCCAAAAGTGGGAACCGGTTTGGGAAAGATGATGGTCCCGGGAAATCCGGACAGAAGGTCCGCACAGTTCTAACGGACCCTCGACGCCCTGGTGCGTGCAACGGCATGGTCCGCAAGGACGGCGACCACGCACAGCACGAGGAAAAGTCCGGTGATGGCTGCAGCTGAGATGACGACGCTGGTCGCGCCGTTCTTGGCGATGTTCAGGAAAGGGTAGGGCACCTCGCCGGCAAGCGGCGCCCGCACCAGCGCATAGACCAGATAAGCGATGGGATAGATCACCCACCACGAAATGTCGCTCCAGCGTGTCCGGCCGTCGGCGCCCGATATCAGCCACCACAGCACGAACAGCACCGGCGTGACGTAGTGCAGGAGAACATCGCAGAGCAGGAACAGTCCCTGCGGCTGCCAGAGTCGTGCCAGAACCGTTGCGTAGATGATGAAGACCAGTGCGATCGAAACCGCAACGCCGGTGCGCATCCGCGCCCCTGCAAAGGCCGGCAGCCAGGCATAGAAGGTGGGTGACAGCAGCGACGTGTACACCAGCACCGCGCCGATGTTGGTCAGGATGGTGAAGAAGCTGAAGACGAAAATGACGGAGCCAAGCAGGCTGCGGCCTGCTTCCATCGATGCAGGAATGCTGATGCAGAACTGCAGGATGAGCCCGGCCAGACCGATGACCAGCCCCACAATCTGCAGGAACCGGCCCATGGGCTAGGCCGTCGCGGCGCAGGCCGGATTGCCGGCCTGCCAGCGCGCAATGTCGGAGCCGATGCGGGCGCCGAGCGGATCGTTCATCAGCGGTCCGAAGACGTCGACACGGCTAGAATTGCCTTGCGCCTGCACGACCAGCAAAGGTTTGCCGCCATAGTGCTTGGCCGGAACCAGCAGGAAACGCGGCGCGCCGCTGAACGAATTCAGCTCATTGGCCATCTGGTACGGTTTGAAGGCCGGGTCCTTGCTGGCGATCCAGCATTTGTGGGCGGCGATCGCCACTTGTTCCATGGCCAGCAGCGCAGCACTTTTGCCCGAGGGCACAGGCGTGCTCTTTGGCGTCGACTGACAGGATGCCAGCACAAAGCCCGCCGCGGCGACCAGCGCGATCGTCCTCGACTTGATCAAGCGGCACCCATCTCAAGCTCGGACAGGAAGATTTTCAAGCCGTCGGTCATCTCGCCCCACACACGCGACAATGCCGGGTGTTGCGAGGCGATCTGCTGGTAGGCGTCGAATTTGGGATAGGCGTCGAGCAGGTCGTGGCGTCCTGTCATGGCGCGGAAATTGTTGAAGATGAACCGCGTCGGCGTCAGCCAGGCATCGGCGAAGCTGATGTCGTCGCCGAGTGCGAAGGGCCCTTGCGCCATACGGGCCTCGATTGCCGCCAGTCCATGATGCAGGCGGGCGAACTGAGCGTCGATCTCGGCATTGTTGCGCTTCGGCACGGAATGAAGCTCGAAAAGCTTCATCAACGGGGTCAGCACATCGAGATCGGTGATGCGGGCGAACATGCGCACCAGCGCACGGTCCTTGGAATCGGGCGGCAGCAGCGCCGGTTCCGGAAACCGTTCCTCGAGATATTCGGCGATGACCACCGATTCGACGATCGTCTCGCCCGAGCCGGTGATCAGCACCGGAATCCGGTTCATCGGCGAGATGGCGCGAAACTCTTCCGGGATGGGAAAACCGGGCGGCGGCGCGATGATCTTGAGTGGTACGTCCTTGATGTAGGCCAATGCCCGCACGATCGACGAGTAGGGCGACAACGGCCGCGAATAGAGTTTCATGACCGTCTCTCTCCCCAATGAACCAGACTTGCTCCAAAGAGACAGGAATGTCCGGCTGTTTTCAAGCTGTTCGCTTCGATATCGTCAGGCAGCGATGCCGAGGGCGCTCTCGAACAGTCCGCGGCCGTCGGTACCGCCATGGGCTGCTTCGATCAGGTTTTCCGGATGCGGCATCAGCCCGAGCACATTGCCTTGGCTGTTGACGATGCCGGCAATGTCGTTGATCGAGCCGTTGGGGTTGGTGCCCTCGGCATAGCGGAACACCACCTGGCCTTCGCCTTCGAGACGGGCAAGCGTGTCGGCGTCGGCGAAATAATTGCCGTCATGATGCGCGACCGGCGAGCGGATGATCTGGCCCGGCTGATAGCGGCGGGTGAACATGGTGTTGGCATTGGTGATCTCGAGCTTCACCTGCCGGCAGACGAATTTCAGCGAGGTGTTGCGCATCAAGGCACCCGGCAACAAGCCGGCCTCGACCAGGATCTGGAAACCGTTGCAGACGCCGATGACCGTCACGCCCGCGGCCGCTTTTTCGGCCACTGCCCGCA
>NZ_RZPW01000050.1:0-15196 GCF_003998455.1 Mesorhizobium sp. M7A.F.Ca.CA.001.08.2.1
GTGAAGGCACCGATCTGTTGCTGCGCCTTGCCGAAAAGGCGGACATGTTGCTCGAAGGCTTTCGCCCGGGCGTCATGGAGCGGCTCGGCCTCGGCCCGGAAACGGTGCTGGTGCGTAACCCGGCGCTGATCTACGGCCGTATGACCGGCTTCGGCCAGGACGGCCCGCTCGCCGGCCGCGCCGGCCATGACATAACCTACCTCGCCTATAGCGGCGTGCTGCACGCCATCGGCCATGCCGACGGCCGTCCCGTCCCGCCGCTCAACCTCGTTGCAGACTATGGCGGTGGCGCCATGATGCTGGTTGCCGGCGTGCTGGCCGCCCTTTTCCAACGTTCGCGCACAGGCAAGGGTGAAGTCATCGACGCCGCGATGGTCGACGGCGCCTCGATGCTGGCGGTGCCCCTGCACGCCTTGATGGCGGCCGGCTTGTGGAGCGACAAGCGCGGCGCGAACCTGCTCGATTCCGGCGCCCCGTTCTACGACACCTATGAGACGTCGGACGGACGCCATATCGCCATCGGCTGTCTCGAGCCGCAATTCTTCGCCGAATTCGCCAGGCTGCTGCCGCTCGACGAGCGCTTTGCATCCGGCCAGTACGACAAGGCCCTGTGGCCGCCGATGCGCGCCGCCATTGCCGATCGGATCCGGCAGAAACCACGCGACGACTGGGACCGGTTGTTCGCGCAAACCGATGCCTGCGTTGCACCCGTTCTGTCGCTGCAAGAGGCAAAGCACCACCCGCACAATCGGGCACGCAACGCCTCTGTGACGGCAGGTGCATTTGAGCGCCCGGCCCCGGCCCCGCGTTTCTCGAGTTCGCAACCGACATTGGCCACTATGCCCGGCGATGAGGATCTGTTGCCGTCGACAATGCTGGCACGTTTCGGCTTTGCGAAAGCCGAGATCGACGACCTTGTCAAATCCGGCTTGCTGACCGATAACTAGAGAACAAAGATCAACTTACTGCGGTGCTGCCTTGGACGAGCCGAAGAAGGACGTGATCCGTGAGACGGACGCCGAAGCGATCCGGCTGGCGAAGACGCTTCTGCGCAGCGCCCGCTTTGGCGCCCTGGCGGTGATCGAACCGCAAACCGGCTCGCCGCTGGCCAGCAGGCTTGGCGTGGCCACCGACATCGACGGCGCACCGCTGATCCTGGTGTCGATGCTTTCGGCGCACACCGGCGCGCTGCTTGCCGACCCGCGCTGTTCCCTGTTGCTCGGCGAACCAGGCAAGGGCGACCCGCTGGCGCACCCGCGCCTGACACTGGTCTGCCAGGCGGTAAGGATCGAGCGCGGATCGGCCGAACACGCCCGCACCGAGCGCCGTTACCTCAATCACAATGCCAGGGCGAAACTTTACGCCGGTCTCGGTGACTTTTCGATCTTTCGCCTCGATCCGCAACGCGCCAGCCTCAACGGCGGCTTCGGCAAGGCCTATCAGCTCGACCGATCGGATCTGCTCGCCAGCGGACCGGTCGTCGAGGAACTCGCGGCGCGCGAACAATCGGCCATCGACCACATGAACGCCGACCATCTCGACGCGATCGCCGTTTACGCACAGCATTTCGCCAAAGTATCCGGCAACGGCTGGCGTATTGCCGGATTCGATGCCGATGGCATGGATCTGGTGTCGGGCGACGATGCTTGCCGGGTCTTTTACCCGCAACCTCTGGGCGCAGCAGGTGAATTGCGGCACGTTCTGGTCGATATGGCGAGGGCGGGCCGAGCCATTGTCGACGCCGGGACTGAGACTTAATTATGCTGGATCAAAAGCAACACTTGAGATTTAGGTGAAATGCTCTACCTTTTAGTGACGCTGAATCGCCAGCGCCGATCGATAAGTGAATTTATGGAATCAGACGCCATTGCCCCCATGGCGTCGGGATGAACAGGAAGCATGGGGGATCGATGGTCTCGACAAAGCTAATCGTGAACGCCGAATCGGCGGCAGAGTTTCTCATGCTGATGGGCAATGAGAAGCGACTGTTGATCATGAGCTACCTCGCCGAGGGTGAAATGTCGGTGGGAGCCATAGCCGAGAAGGTGATGCTCAGCCAATCCGCCCTGTCCCAGCATCTCGCCAAGTTGCGGGCGCTCGACCTTGTCGACACCCGCCGCGACCGGCAGATGATTTACTACTCCTGCAAATCCGACGCCGTGCGAGAACTGCTTGTCATGCTGGACGGCATTTTCGGCAGCGGCAAGGATGACCTGTCCCAGATGGCGCACCGCTTGCGCCGTGCTGGAACCTGACCACACAGCCGCCGATCTCGCCGGTGATTCAGAGCGACATGCGCCGATTTGGGGCGCACAAAGCTGGCTGATTGTCCCGAATTGTCGCATCGTGCTTTCCAAACAAGGTGAGCGCCGGGAAGCGGTCCGGATTTTCGGGGCCGATGCGACGGTCGCGAGGAATGCATGGATCCCATTCGCATCGACGACCCGCAAGATCCGCGCGTCGCTGCCTATCTCGACATTCGCGAGCGTGACCTCGCCGGCCGGCAAGGCCGCTTCGTCGCCGAAGGCAAGGTGGTGCTCGACCTGTTGCTCACAACTGGACGCTTTGCCGCCGAATCGGCCCTCGTCCTGGAAAACCGGCTGGCGGGTCTCGACAAGATCCTGAGCAAGGCGCCCGCCGACCTCCCGGTCTATGTGGCCACCAGCGCTGTGATGGACGCAATCGCCGGATTTCACATGCATCGCGGCATCCTGGCCATGGGCCGCAAGGGAGCGCCGCAGCCGGCCGAAGCCCTGCTCGATGGCTTGCCGCCTCGTGCGCTGGTCGTGGTGCTCGTCGGCATCGCCAACCATGACAATGTGGGCTCGATCTTCCGCAACGCCGCCGCCTTTGGCGCTGACGCGGTTTTGCTGGATGCGACGTGCTGCGACCCGCTCTATCGCAAGGCGATCCGCGTTTCGGTCGGCGCCGCGCTCAAGATCCCGTTCGCATCGTTCACCGACACCGCCGGCTTCACAACGATGCTCGCCCGACGTGGCTTCGAACAATTCGCGCTCTCGCCACGCGGGAAGACCGACATCCGCGATGCGCAGCGCAGCGAGCGCCTGGCGCTCTATCTCGGCACCGAGGGCGAAGGCTTGCCGGACGAGCTGCTCGCAAGCCTGCACGACGTGCGGATCACCATGGCGGAAGGCTTCGACAGCCTGAATGTCGCCGCGGCTTCAGCCATCGCGCTGCATCATTTTTCGGCTAGAGCAATTCTAGGAAAAGTGTGAAGCGGTTTTCCGTCCAGAATTGCGTCAAAGCAAAGAGTTAGGGCATTTCGCCGTTTCCGTGAAACGGTGAAATGCTCTAAGGAGACCTGATCTCAGCTTGTCGCGTCAGCCTTCTGCAGCGCGCGCACGCGGTCGGCAAGACTGCGGTCACCGTTGCCGGAGCGTGCGTCCGACGGTACCGCCAATGCCATGGCGATCGGCGAACCAGGCCCCTCGAGCTTGGCCGTCAGATGGACGACCTCCGCCGCCAGCTCGTTCATCTGCTCGCGCAAGGCGGAGCTGCTGTCAGTGGCCTTGGAGGCGGCCAGTGCGGTGAGATCCGCCTTCAGCCGTTTGTTCTCGCGCGCCAGCGCCGTCAGCCTCGCCTCGAGCTGCTCACGGTCGCTGTCGAGCTTGGCGATTGCCTTGTCGAAATCATCGCTCCTCGCGACATCGCCGCCCTTGCCGACCAGCCGCAAGGCTGGCGCGCTGTCCTCGGATTTCGATCTTTCGCGCATGCGTGCCAGTTCCTTTTCGCGGCGATCGAGTTTGTCTTCTCGATCGGCAAGTGTGGCCAGCAGCCGTTCGACCTTCTTGTCGAGCTCGGCGGTCTTTTTCTTCTCGGCTTTCAGGGCGTCCCGCGCGGCCTTGCTTTCGGCCGCGATTTCCTGGCCGCGCCTGTCGGCTTCCTTGCGCTGGCCGCGCAGCATCGCAATGTCACTGGCGAGTTTCTGCATTTCGGACTCTCGCGCCACGAGCTCGATCTGCCGGCTGCTCGAGGAAAAACTGGCGTCGTCATACATGCGCTCCAGCTTTTCCAGCTCAAGGGCGCGCTTTTCCAGCTTGCGTTCGGTTTCCTTCAGACGCTCCGAAAGCTGCTGCAACTCGCCCTCTCGCTGACGCAGCGCTTCGTTCTTCGCGCCCAGCTCGGTCAGCGCCTGGTTCTTGTCCGTCCGCTCGACCGCCAGGCCCTTCATGGCCTCGCGACCGCGATTGATCTCGACCAGTTGTTCGGCCGCCTTCTCACGCAACGCCTTGACGCTGATTTCCAGGCGGCGCGTCGTCATGGCGTATTCGGCGCGGATGCGATCCTTGTCCGCCTGGATTTCGGTCTGCGTCAGAGGGATCGAGGATTCGATGCGTTTGCGTGTAAGCGCGACCGCACGACGCCATATGGCCGGAGCCACCATGAGCGCCAGAAAGCCAGCGCAGAGAAAGCCGAGGACGAAGAACAGGACCGACTGGACCAAGTGACTACCCGTTGTGGCCGGCAAGCATCAAAAGCGCATAGAGCGCTTTGACTGTGCCACGTTGACATGGCGGAAATCCAGCGTTGCGGCAAGGGTTTGCCGCAACGCTACGAGTTTAATGCATGTCGACCCAAAAGCGGTCCCGGATTTGGACAACGACAGTCAAGGACTTCAGCCTAGAACGGATTCCAGGTGGCCCGCTCGGTAAGCTTCAGATAGCCGAGATTGACGCCGAGCCGAGCACCGACGCCGGTGCGGATCGGCACCAGGAGAACATTGTTGTTCTTCAGCACGTTGAAGCCGACGCCCGCCACCACATAGGCTGAACCGGCAACGCCGCCATAGCGGTTGTAGAGGCTGCCCACATCATCGAGATTGTAGACCAGCATCATCACCCGCGACCCCTCGCCGCCGAAATCCCAGCCGAGCGACGGGCCTTGCCAGAACACTTTGTGGTCGCCGGCATTCTTGGTGTAGAGCGTGCCTTCGCCATAGGTCAGGCCACCGATCAGCGCACCGGAGCCCTCTTCGCCCAGCAGATAGCCGTTGGGCAGGCCGTAGGAGGCAAAAATCTTCTCGATCACCGTGGCGAGTCCGCCCGATGTGGCGCCAAAAAATTTGTGACCGGAATCGACAATCTCCTGAGCGGTGTATTCCTGGGCCCGCAGGGCTGAAGTCGAGAAGACGAGAACGCCCAGGAGCGTGACCGCCATTGAGAAGACACGGAGAAAGCTCCGGTCGTAGTATCGGGAAAACATGCTTCCAATCTCCGTCAGGGAGCACCTTCGCCGACGCCTCGCACCCCGTACGGCTCTTTTAGCCGGCCGTTAAGGGTAACTGTTAGGGGCAAATTATGCCGTAATCCTTTTTCAACCATTAAGCTCTCACATGAACATGGCGGTTCGAAGGCTGTTTGGGGTCGCTCAATTGGGGTCGGCAGCCTGCGTGCACACGCCATTTGCCACAACCACAATTTGGATTTGTTGCTGCACGCACGGGCGCTGTGTATTCAGAAAGCCTGAGGAGAGAGTGCGTGATTCGTGTGGCAGGCGACGATCGATCGCCCGGCCATGAGTTGTGAGATTTTGCAGGGATTTTTCGCCGATGGCCGATCTGTTCACCCTTTCCGCACCCGATCTGGCAGCGCTTTTGTGCAGCCGGGTCTGCCACGATATCATCTCGCCGGTCGGCGCGATCAACAACGGGCTCGAATTGCTTGATGAAGGCGGCGCCGATGAGGACGCCATGAAGCTAATCCGCCAGAGCGCCCGCAACGCTTCGGCCCGCCTTCAGTTCGCCCGCATCGCCTTCGGTGCCGCCGGTTCGGCCGGCATGTTGATCGATACCGGCGATGCCGAAGCGGTCGCCATCGCCTTCCTCAAGAACGAAAAGCCGGAACTGACCTGGAACGGGCCCCGCGCGTTGCTGCCCAAGAACAAGGTCAAGCTGCTGCTCAACCTGATCCTCGTCGCCAATGCCGCCATTCCGCGCGGCGGCAAGCTTTCCGTGACGCTGGAAAACCTTGAGACCGAACCGCGTTTCGCGCTTGCGTCGGCTTGCCCGATGCTGCGTGTGCCGCCGAAATTCCTCGAACTGCATTCCGGCCACAAGCCGGAGGAGCCGATCGACGCGCATTCCGTGCAGCCCTATTACACGTTTTTTTTTTCAAGCAGAAGACGGCATACGATATCGATCCACGCGACGCCGGAAGAAATCGTGCTTTCGGCGGCCTGATGCGCAGCCGATAAAGCGAAGTATTTTTTCATTTAACGCTGTAATTCCAGCTCATCGACTTGAGATGCGTCTGGTCGTTCAGGCGGTGCCAAAGCATTCGTGAATAAAAGTAGGCACCTGCCCATCTTTGTAAAAATTTTACCTAACGCCTTTTCGGCTTCTTTACCAGATTGGCCTATGGTGCGTCCTGGATGCCCCCGACGCTACCGGACTGCCAGAAGGCAAAGAGGACCCGGAAATGAAACGCTGCATGTTCGTCGACGATTCAAGCGTTATCAGGAAGGTTGCAAAACGCATCCTGGGCGGCTCCGAAATGATTGTCATCGAGGCCGCCAGCGGACTTGACGCGCTGGAGATGTGCGCCGCCGACATGCCCGACATCATCGTCGTCGATGGCGCCTTGCCCGACGTACCGGCAGTCGATCTCATCCGTCGCGTCCGCGCCATGGAGAGCCCGATAAGGCCGCAGATCCTGATTTCCCTGGTCGAGCTCGATATTGCTTCGATCATGCGGGCCAAGCGAGCCGGAGCCCAGGGCTATCTCTTGAAGCCGTTCAACCGCCCGCAGCTGCTCGAGCGCTTTCGCACCTTGAAGAGCGCACCTGATTCGGCATCCTTGAGCAACTCCAGAAAAAGTGCGTGACGGTCTTCTGCTCGGAAGCCCAAAAGCAGACCGTTACCAGCCCATCATGCAAAAACCCGGCCGAAGCCGGGTTTTTTATTGAAAAGATTCGAACGATTCGTCGCTCAGGCGCTGACGCGAATGTCTTCCGGTTCGCGCAGCACATAGCCGCGACCCCAGACCGTTTCGATGTAGTTCTGACCGCCCGATGCCGCGTCGAGCTTTTTGCGCAGCTTGCAGATGAAGACGTCGATGATTTTCAGCTCAGGCTCGTCCATGCCGCCATAGAGGTGGTTGAGGAACATTTCCTTGGTCAACGTGGTGCCCTTGCGTAGCGAGAGCAACTCCAGCATCTGGTATTCCTTGCCGGTCAGGTGCACGCGCTGGCCGCCGACTTCGACTGTCTTGGCATCGAGGTTGACCACCAGGTCGCCGGTGGTGATGACCGACTGGGCGTGGCCCTTGGAGCGCCGCACGATGGCATGAATGCGGGCAACCAGCTCGTCCTTGTGGAATGGCTTGGTCATGTAGTCGTCTGCGCCGAAGCCGAGGCCGCGCACCTTGTCCTCGATGCCGGCCATGCCGGAGAGGATGAGAATAGGTGTTTTGACCTTGGAAAGGCGAAGCGTTCTCAAGACCTCGTAGCCTGACATGTCAGGCAGGTTGAGGTCGAGAAGAATGATATCGTAGTCGTAGAGCTTGCCTAGATCGACGCCCTCTTCACCGAGATCGGTCGTGTAGACGTTGAAACTTTCCGATTTCAGCATCAGTTCGATGCTTTGTGCGGTTGCACTGTCATCTTCTATCAGCAGAACACGCATTTTATTCCCCTTTTCTGCTGCCGGACCATTTCACGACCCGTCCGGACCCGGAGCAGTGGTTGCCTTGTGCAGAGGCTGCCATTGAATGGTTAACAAATCCTAATTTCCCGTCCATGACGGTACCAGATTTTTTAACCTCTTTCTACACCCTCTTGAATCTAATAACGAATCTCAGAACCAAATTCCTAATGCAACACATTAACAACCTGGACTAAGCGACTCCAGGGACTCATCGACGTCGCTTCCGCATCGGTGGCCGGAATTTTTACCCGGCCTTAAGTCCTGACCCGTATGATTAACAATGCCCGTAAACGAATGGTTACCGCCGGCAAAAAACTTTAGGGTTTTGTTTCCCATAGTTGGGGGAAAGCCGGTGGACACGGGTGCGGCCTGGGCGTTTCCAGGTGGTTTGGACGATAAGTGCGGGTGTGCGTTTCCGGGAGTACCGAATCATGAAGTCACGTGAAAACCTCGTTCGGCTGAAACAGTTTCAGGTGAATGAGAAGCGGCGGCAGCTGCTGCAGCTCGACATGATGATCGCCGAGTTCGAACGCATGGCCGTCGAGCTGGAGCTTCAGATTACCGCCGAGGAGAAGAAGGCCGGCATCACCGACATCAACCATTTCGCCTATCCGACCTTCGCCAAGGCGGCTCGCCTGCGCCGCGACAATCTCAGGAATTCCCAAAGCGACCTCGCCCAGCAGCGAAGCGCCGCCGAATCATTACTCGGCGAAGCTGAAGCGGAGCTTTCCAAAGCGGAAATGCTGGAATCGCGCGACACGAAGATCCGCGAAGCCGAAGTCGGTGGCCGCAGCGCCATGATCGGCTAAAACCCTGCCCCTGGCGACGTCAACGCTCGCCATCGGGCTGGCGCATTGTCGCGGCTTGCGGCCCGGCGGGAATACGCCCAGAAAAATTGAAAACCGCCCTACGCGGCCCAATCCCCTTCATTCTCAGCAATTGCCCTTGCACGGGCATCCTTGATATCCGGCGCATGCTGCTCCGCCCATGACCTGATCTGGGTAAGCAGTCCCGCCAGGTTCTGACCGAGCTCGGTCAATTCATATTCGACGCGCGGCGGAATGACCGGAAAGATCTCGCGCCGTACCAATCCGTCGCGCTCGAGCACGCGCAGCGTCTGGGTCAGCATCTTCGGCGTGATGCCGTCAAGCTTCCGGGCAAGCTCGCCATTGCGCAGCCGGCCTTTGCGCAGCGCGCAAACCACCAGATAGACCCATTTGCTGGCCAGCATCTCCAGCACCGTGTGCGAAGGACACGTTCGCCGGAACGCGTCATAGCCGAAACCGCAATCATCTTCACTATCCATGAGGTGCGTATGTATCAGAAAGGTACATACTGGACAAGGGACTATTACTATCCAAATGATAGTGGCATCAACCGAGCAGGAGATATCTCAATGCGTGCCGCTATCCAGAATTCCGTCGGCGGACCCGACGTCCTTGTCATCGCCGATCAGCCCGATCCCACGCCAGAGGCCGGCGAAGTGCTGGTCGGTGTCAAGGCAGCGGGCATCAATCCGGTCGATGGCGCCGTCCGTGCCGGCTACTACCCCTTGCTCGGCGAGCCGCCCTTCATCCTGGGTTGGGATATCTCGGGAACTGTCGAAGCACTCGGCGCCGGCGTCACCGGCTTCAAGATCGGCGACGAGGTGTTCGGGATGCCGCGCTTTCCCAAGCAGGCCGCCGCCTATGCCGAGTTGGTTGCCGTACCTGCCGATCAAATCACACTGAAGCCGAAGGGCGCGGGCCACCTCGAGGCAGGCGCCTTGCCGCTGGCCGGCCTCACCGCCTGGCAAGGGCTTGTTCGCCACGGCGGGCTGAAATCGGGGCAGCGCGTATTGGTGCATGCGGGAGCCGGCGGCGTCGGTCATCTAGCGGTGCAGATCGCCAAGGCGCGCGGCGCCTACGTCGTCGCCACGGCCAGCCCGGGCAAGCTCGATTTCGTCCGCAACCTCGGCGCCGACGAGGTCATCGACTACACCAAGGGCGATTTCACCGATCAGGTTCGCGACATCGATCTGGTGCTGGATCCAATGGGCGGCGACCACGCCCAACGCTCGCTGAAGGTGCTCAAGCGTGGCGGCGTGCTGGTGTCACTGCTCGATGTCAGCGACGACACAAGGGCGCACGCCAGTGCGCGCGATATTCGGGTCGAGCGTATGTCGGTCTTCCCCGACAGGGAGGGCCTGCTGGAACTGGCTCGGTTGATCGATGCCAACAAGCTCACCGTCCATGTGGCGAAGAGCTTCCCACTGGACCAGGCGGGGGCCGCTCACGCCTTCCTTGCCACCAAGCCGATCGGCAAGGTTGTGCTGTCGCTCTGAGCGGAACGGTGACCGTGAAAAACAGAAGGGCGCGGAGTTAGCCGCGCCCTTCATCTAAATTCGCAATGGTCAGTGCCGGTATTGCTGGATGCGTGTCGTGCGCAGCCCGGCAAGGCCGTATTCGTCGATCGACGCCTGCCAGGACAGGAATTCCTCGGTGGTGAGCTTGTAGCGTTGGCATGCCTCGTCCAGGCTCAAAAGCCCGCCGCGCACGGCCGCAACCACTTCCGCCTTACGCCGGATAACCCAGCGACGTGTATTGGTCGGCGGCAGATCGGCAATCGTAAGAGGGCTGCCGTCAGGCCCGATAACATATTTGACTCTCGGTCTAACCAGATCGGTCATCGTACTCTCTACAAAAAACTCAAAGACCCAATCCCCGCCACGTTACCGCCACAGCTTTAAAAATTGCCTAAGCAGACCCTAATGACTAGGTAAGGATCATGAACGCCGCGTTAGTCTTTTCGCCGGCATTTGAAACATCTGCCCGCAAACCCTGATTTGCCGGGGGAAAATGCATCCCTTGGCGAAGATCGGCCACAAACGGTGAATCGCCCTGCACGCTGGCGCGCCGGTAAAGCTTGACCTATATTCTCGACATTGGCATTGAGGCGCCGCGCAGAACGAAAGCATCATGAACAGTCTCGATCTTCCCGGACGTCCCGAAAACACCCGCATCGTCGTCGCCATGTCCGGCGGTGTCGATTCATCGGTCGTCGCCGGCCTGCTGAAACGCGAGGGCTACGACGTCGTCGGCGTCACCTTGCAGCTCTACGACCACGGCGCGGCGACGCACCGGGCCGGCTCATGCTGCGCGGGGCAGGACATCGACGATGCCCGCCGTGTCTCCGAGACGCTCGGCATCCCCCATTATGTGCTCGACTACGAGGAACGCTTCCGCAAGGCGGTCATCGATCCCTTCGCCGAAAGCTACGTCGCCGGCGAGACGCCGATCCCGTGCGTTTCCTGCAACCAGACGGTGAAGTTCGCCGACCTCCTGGCCACCGCCAAGGAGCTCGGCGCCGACGCGCTGGCCACCGGCCACTACATCCGTTCCGGCGCCAATGGCGCCCAGCGCGCGCTCTACCGTCCGGTCGACGCCGACCGTGACCAGAGCTACTTCCTGTTCGCCACCACGCAGGCGCAGATCGATTATCTGCGCTTTCCCCTCGGCGGCCTGTCGAAGCCTCAGGTTCGCGCCATCGCCGAGGAGATGGGGCTGGCGGTTGCCGCCAAGCAGGACAGCCAGGACATCTGCTTCGTGCCGCAGGGCAAGTATTCCGACATCATCGCCAAGCTGAAGCCAACTGCGGCCAATCCGGGCGACATCGTCCACATCGACGGTCGCGTGCTCGGCCGCCATGAGGGCATCCTGCGCTACACGATCGGCCAGCGCCGTGGCATCGGCATCGCTTCCGGCGAGCCGCTTTACGTCGTCCATCTCGATGCCGACCGGGCTCGCGTCGTGGTTGGCCCGCGCGAGGCGCTGGAGACGCACAAGATCTATCTGCGCAATATGAACTGGCTGGGCGACGGACCGCTCACAGACGTCCCTGCCGGCGGCCTGGAACTGTTCGCCAAGGTCCGCTCGACGCGGCCGCCGCGCCCGGCCGTGCTGCATCATCGTGCCGGTGCCACATGGGTGGAGCTGGTCGACGGCGAGTCCGGCATCGCGCCGGGCCAGGCCTGCGTGCTCTACTCCGATGACGGCAACGAGGCCCGCGTGTTCGGCGGCGGCTTCATCGAGCGTTCGGAGCGTGGCGCCGAGGCCGAGGCCATGCTGACCCGGCTTGCCGCCCGGCCGGCCCAGATTCCCGCGGAATAAGATTCCCGCGGAATAAGATTCTTGCCGAATAAGTTTCCTGCCGAATAATCCGCGCTTCAGGAATTCGACTTGGTGTGGGTGACCGTGCCGGCGGTCAGGATGCGCAGCACCCTGATCGCTTCCTCGCCGCTGGTACGCGGTTCGGCACGCGTCTCGATGCACTGGATGAAATGCTCCAGCTCGCGCGTCAGCGGCATGCCCTGGGCAACCGCGACATAGGACGGCTCATTGGTGGTGAAGGCCCATTGGCCGCTGTCCTGCCACACCGCGTGGCGGTAGACGGCCAGCTTGCGTTCCCATGGCTCGACGTCGTCGAACACCGCCATTGCCTTGGTGCCGACCACGGTCAGCCGCCGCTCGCGATAGGGATTGAGACGCGAGGTGAAGAGATGGCTGCGCAGGCCGTTGGGGAAGCGCATGTGCAGATGCGCGAAGTCGCTGAGATTATCGAGCAGGGCGGCCCCCTCGCCGCGCACCTCGATCGGCTCCGTGCCGGTGATCGCCAGGATCATCGACAGATCGTGCGGCGCCAGGTCCCACAGCGCGTCGTTCTCTGTGTGGAACTTGCCGAGGCCGAGCCGGTGAGAGTGGATGTAGCGGACCTCCCCGAGTTCGCCCTTGTCGATCAGCCCCTTCAGCGTCTCGAAGGCGGGGTGGAACCGCAGGACATGGCCAACCATGAAGACGCGGCCATTGTCCTTGGCCGCCTGCACCGCACGCTCGGCATCCGCCACCGTCAGCGCGATCGGCTTTTCCACCAGCACGTCTTTGCCGCTCTCGACGGCACGTACCGCAAGGTCGGCATGGAATTGCGGCGGCAGCGCCATGACGATGGCGTCGATATCGTCACGGACGAACAACTGGTCCGGCTCGATCGCCAGGCAGTCCTGCTCGCTGGCAAAGCCTTCCGCGCGGGCCCGGTTGGTATCGGAGACCGCGTGCAGCGCGCCGAGCGCCTTGAGAGTGCGGATGTGGTTGCTGCCCCAGTATCCGCAACCGAGGACTGCTATGCGCGGCTTCATCTGTTTCAAACTCTAAAAACTCGTGGCCGAGACATAGCGACGTGCCCCTTCGAACTCAACCCCGGCGGCGACAACCAAATGTCGCCGCGGCAAAGCTTTTCGATAATGACGATAAGCCGGCAAGCCGGTTGCTTCGAAGCTTGACAGGCTCACCCTCCCAACCTTATATCCGCGCGACCTTGGCGAACGCCCCCGACATGCCCTTCGATTTGAGGTGGATTTCGGGCCTTTCGCCGCCCTGGCGGGGTAGCTCAGTTGGTTAGAGCACGGGAATCATAATCCTGGGGTCGGGGGTTCAAGTCCCTCTCCCGCTACCAAAATCCAGTTAAACCATGGAAATGGCTAAAAAAATTACACGCGTTGGTAGCGCTTCCGGTTGAAATTGTTCAATAATTTCAATGCGGCGCCATCGTGTTCCTCGCCCCGGTAGACACGAGAAAGAGTAACGCGTTCCTCGCTTGGACGAGGATTAATCCGATTGCATCGCTCGGACCTCGAGCTATGCAAGCCGTTCCGCATGCCATCTCAAATGGTCGTCCATGAATGTCGAAATGAAGAAATACGAATGGTCGTATCCGTCTTGCATGCGCAACGTCAGCGGAATGCCGGCTTTGGCGCAGGCCGCCTCCAAAAGCCAGGGTCTCAGCCCGTCATTCAGGAACCCGTCCGATGTTCCCTGATCGACGAGAAATTCCGGGAAGCGGCGCCCGTCTTCAACAAGCGAAGTAGCGTCGTAGGCCCGCCACGAGGCCTCATCCGTGCCGAGATATTTTTCGAAAGCCGGCCTTGATCAGCCGGCAGCGCTTGGCTGCACGATCGGCGCAAATGCCGAGCAACTCCTGAACCGCTGCGGGTTTTTCAGAGCAATCGTCAGCGCGCCGTGTCCGCCGTTTCCCGGGCCTGTGGAGGCACGAAAACGGCAAACGTCATGTCGCAGCAGCAACTCGTCGACAGGTGCGAATAGATGCCCTGCACTCCGCCATGGGATTTTGCCTGGGAGATGGTCTTCATGGGTTCCGGCATATTCCCTCTCCACGGATTTCAAACACCAATGGGCCGGTGTCTACGGCATCGACATTGATCGCGGCAACCCGGGCGGATCAGGTGGGGTCGAACCGACCGGCGGCGCGGACATCCGGAATGTCAGTCGCGCCGCCGGCCTAACGCCCGATGTCGGGGAGGCACGGTATTTTGGGAACACAGAGCCTTCTACGCGGGCGTGTCGTGTGAGCCGGTCAGTAAACCACGACGCTTCTGATCGATTTGCCCTCATGCATGAGATCGAAACCCTTGTTGATGTCCTCGAGCTTGAGCGTGTGGGTGATCATCGGGTCGATCTGGATCTTGCCGTCCATGTACCAGTCGACGATCTTCGGCACATCGGTGCGGCCGCGCGCGCCGCCGAAGGCGGTGCCCATCCAGGTGCGGCCGGTGACCAGCTGGAACGGCCTGGTCGAGATCTCCTGGCCGGCGCCGGCAACGCCGATGACCACCGACTTGCCCCAGCCGCGATGCGAGGCTTCGAGCGCCTGACGCATGACCTTGGTGCTGCCCGTGCAGTCGAATGTGTAGTCGGCGCCGCCGATCTGGTCGGCGCCACGCTTGGTCATGTTGACGAGGTAGGGCACGACATCGCCGTCGATCTCCTTCGGATTGACGAAATGCGTCATGCCGAAGCGCTCGCCCCACTCCTTCTTGTCGTTGTTCAAATCGACGCCGATGATCATGTCGGCGCCGGCAAGCTTCAGGCCCTGGATGACATTGAGGCCGATGCCGCCGAGGCCGAAGACGACCGCGGTGGCGCCGATCTCGACCTTGGCGGTGTTGATCACGGCACCGATGCCGGTGGTGACGCCGCAGCCGATGTAGCAGATCTTGTCGAAGGGCGCGTCGGGATTGACCTTGGCCAGTGCGATCTCGGGCAGCACGGTGAAGTTGGAGAAGGTCGAGCAGCCCATATAGTGAAAGATCTTGTCCTTGCCGATCGAGAAGCGCGATGAACCATCGGGCATCAGCCCCCGGCCCTGCGTGGCGCGGATCGCCGTGCAGAGGTTCGTCTTTCTCGACAGGCAGGACGGGCACTGGCGGCATTCGGGCGTATAGAGCGGGATGACGTGGTCGCCCTTCTTGAGCGAGGTGACACCCTTGCCGACATCGACCACCACGCCGGCGCCTTCATGGCCGAGGATGGCCGGAAACAGACCTTCCGGATCGGCGCCCGACAGTGTGAATTCGTCGGTGTGGCAAATGCCTGTCGCCTTGATCTCGACCAGCACTTCGCCCTCGCGCGGGCCCTCGAGGTCGACCTCCATGATCTCCAGCGGCTTTCCGGCGGCAACAGCGACAGCGGCGCGGGTTTTCAT
>NZ_RZPW01000510.1:0-4634 GCF_003998455.1 Mesorhizobium sp. M7A.F.Ca.CA.001.08.2.1
GCTTTTGATGGCTTGAGCCTATCAACACCACGCATCCTGCATATCGGCTTTTTTGCGGCTCATGAAGTCCTGCAGCACCTTGTTTCAGCCGTCCAGCCAGACGTTCTGAAGGTCCATCTCGAATGTCTGGTGGACACCATAGTTCTTCACCTTCTTGTTCATGTGGCTGTAGAGCTTCTGCCAGAAGGGCTGAATAATGACGCCCGAATCCTGCAGGATCTGCTCGACATCCTTCATGACCTCGCGTCGTTTCTCCACGTCGATGAGCGAAAGCGCCTGCTTGAGCTTGGCATCGAAATCGGGGTTGGAATATGCCGATTCATTCCAGGCCTCGCCGGTGCGATAGCCGAGCGCCAGCACCTGCACGCCAAGCGGGCGCATGTACCAGATCGTCATCGAATAGGGATATTTCGTCCAGTCGTTCCAGAAGGTCGAACCCGGCAGCACCGTGCGCTTCACCTTGATCCCGGCATCGCGCAACTGGCCGGCAATGGCGTCGCCGGTATTCTTCTGCCAATCGTCCTCGATGGTGATCAGCTCATGCTCGAAGTCGGCCTGTCCGGCTTCCGCCATCAGCTTCTTGGCGCCGGCGGCGTCGCGTGTCTTCTTGGGCAGCGCATAGTATTCCGGATGGATCGGGGCGACGTGGTGGTTTTCACCAGGGGTGCCTCGCCCGGCATAACCGAGTTCGAGGACCGCATTGTTGTCGACGGCCATTTGCAGGGCGTTGCGCACCCTCTTGTCGTCATAGGGCTTGTGGGTGATGTTGGTGCGGGCAACCAGCGTCGTCGCCGTCGCCACCTCCGATTTCACCAGATCCATCTTGTCGAGAATGTCGATGAAGTCGGCGGGCGACTCGAAATTGAGGTCGATCTCACCGGATTCGAACGCGTTCACGGTGGCGTTGAAATCGGTGCCGTAGTCGACGAACTCGACGCTGTCGAGCGGCGCCTCACCACCCCACCATTTGCCATTCTCACGACGCTTGACGACCGCCTTCTGGCCGACATCGTAGGAGACAAGTTCGAACGGTCCCGTGCCGATCGGCTTCTTGATCGGATCGGCACCGTCGGCATCGAAGCTGCGATGGACGACGAGCGCCGGATAGTCGGTGAAATTCGGGATCAGTGAAATGTCTGGTTCGCTTAGCTTCAGCTTGACCGTATTGTCGTCGACCTTGGTGATCGCGCCATCCCTGGCCTTGCCGGTCTTTGCGTCGATCAGCGCGCCGACCCGGGCGGCCATGGAATTGCCGGCGACATTCTTCTCGCACCAGCGGGTCAGATTGTGAGCGACGTCATCGGCGTTGAAGGCATCGCCATTATTCCACGTGATGCCCTTGCGCACATGCAGCACGTATTCGGTGGCGTCGTCGTTGATATCCCAGCTTTCGAGCAGGACCGGCTCGAAGGTGAATTGCCTGGTATAGCGGACAAGCGGCTCCAGCCAGCAGCGCGAAATGTTCGCCAGTTCCACCCAGTCGTAAGTGCGCGGATCCTTCTGTCCCTTCACCGACATCGAGACGCGCAGCGTTCCGCCTTTCTTCGGCTCTTCGGCCAAGGCCCGATCCGGCACGGCAAGGCCGATCATGCCATAGGCAAGAGCCGTCGATGCGCCGAAGGCGCTTGCCAGCGCCAGGAACTCGCGCCGGTCGACACGACCCGCGCGTGCTTCGACAGCCATTGCCTCGATAGCGCTCGGCACGCGATCGCCACTGCTTCTGAAGAATGCCATTTTTTCCTCCCGTCTGGTTCCCTTTGATCTTGGTTCTTCGCCTCAACTGACGCTGTCCGGCAGCCTCTCCTCGCGCCGCGCGATGAAATCCATCAGGCCATCGGCGATGCCTTCGTCGAGCTTCGGCTCCTCGTAATCCGCCAGCATGTTGCGCGCCTTCTCGCGGCCGCGCGTGTCGTGGTCCTTCGCCCCTTCTGCCTTCCACTGTTCGAACGAATTGAAGTCCATGATCGAGGGCATGAAGAAGGCGGATTCGAAATGTTCCAGCGTGTGCTGGGTACCGAGGAAATGGCCCTGCGGTCCCACCTCGCGGATTGCCGCCATGGCTTCCTTGAAATCGTCGAACGGCAGGCCGCCGGCATATTTGTACCAGCCGATGAGCTGTTCGCAGTCGGTGGCGAATTTCGAATAGCCGCAGGTCAGGCCGGCCTCGAGCCATCCGGCGGAGTGCCAGATGTAGTTGGCGCCGGCGAGGATGGCGGCATGCATCAGCATGTTCGCCTCGTAACCAGCCTGGGCGTCGTTGAGCTTCGACCCGACATGGAAGCCGGAGGTGCGCCACGGCAGCCGGTATTTCCGTGCCAGCGCTCCCATCAGATACATCATCTGCGCCGCCTCGGGCGTGCCGCCCATCGGAGCACCGGTCTTCATGTCCACCGTGACCATGAACTGTCCGTAGATCTGCGGCGAGCCTGGGCGCAGCAGTTGCGTGAAGGCGACGCCCGCCAGCGCTTCCGCATTGACCTGTGCCACAGCGCCCACGGCGGACGCCGAAGTCGAGGCGCCGCACAGTGCAAAGGGTGCGAGGATCAGCGGCTGGTTGCTTCGCGCATAGACCTTCATCGCATCCAGCATGGTGGCGTCCCACACCAGCGGCGAATTGCAGTTGGTGATCGACACCAGGACCGGATTGTCGCGGACGTAATCCTCTCCGAACACGACGCCTGCCATCGCCATCGTGTCTTCCGCCCGCTCCTTGGACGTGACGATGCCCATGAACGGCTTGTCGGAATGCTTAAGCGCGGAATGGATGATGTGGAGGTGACGCTTCGGTACCGCGATTTCCATCGGCTCGCAAATGACCGAACTCGATGAATGCAGCGCCGGCGCCATGTAGGCGAGCTTGTGGAAATTGTTGAGATCGGCGAGCGTGCCGTAACGCCTGTTGTTGTCGAGATCGCGAACATAGGGCGCGCCATACATCGGCACGAAGATGGTATTGTTGCCGCCCACCCGCACCGTGCGCTGCGGATTCCTCGCATTGAGCGTGAACTCCGACGGGACCTTCGACACCAGTTCCATCAGCAGGGCCCGGTCGATCCGCACACGGGTTTCCGAGACATCCGCGCCCGCCGCCTTCCACAGTGCGATCGCCTCGTCGTCGCGGAACTCGCATCCCACCTCTTCGAGGATCAAGAGCGACTCCTCGTGGATCAGCTCGACCGCCTCATCCGGGACCATCTGGTAGACGGGGATCTGGCGGACCAGCGTCGGGAACGACGTTACGGGAGCTCCGCGCAGGGCCTTGCGCCCCAGGCGGCCGCCACTGCGGCGGTTGGCATGTTCGGTCACTTCGGGGGCCGGTGCGTTCATGGCAACTCCATTCCACTCATGAAGGAGCCTAGCGCGACAAAATGGTGATGTGACGCTGGAAAATCCTGATCTCTTGTATAAGCTCAGCTTATGCGAAGCTTGCGCCACCTTCTGCCTTCGGCCGGCAGCCTGATCGTCTTCGAGGCGGCCGGGCGGCTGTCGAGCTTCACCGCCGCCGGGCGCGAGCTGGGCATGACGCAGGCCGCCGTCTCCTATGCCGTGCGCGGACTGGAAGAACAGCTCGGCGCCAAGCTGTTCCAGCGCCGCCACCGCCAGGTGCTCCTGACCGAGGCCGGCGAGCGCTTCCATGCCGACGTCTCGCTCGGCCTCTCGCACATCCGCAAATCGGCGGAGGATCTGCGCCTGCAGGCGACCGGCGGTCATGTCACGCTGGCCGCCTCGACCGCGTTCGGTTCGTTCTGGATGATGCCGCGCCTGCAGCAGTTCCGTGACGAGCTGCCGGGCATCGACCTGCGTATCCAGACCGCCGACCGCGACCTCGACATCATCGCGGAAGGCATCCCGCTCGGCGTGCGCGGCGGCGCGCCGCGGGACTGGCCGGACTATCATTCGTTGCCGCTGGCTGACGAGGAGATATTTCCCGTCGCCGGCACCAGCTATGCGGCAAAGTTCGGCCTGCCCAGATCCGCTGCCGAACTGGCCACGCACCGCCTCATCCATCTGGAGGAGCCGTATCGCGAGGCGGCCAGTTGGGACGAATGGTTCCAGTCTGCGGGCGCCAATCTCAGCGATACCGCGCGCGGCCTGCGCATCAACGACTACGGCCTGGTGATTCAGGGTGTCATGGAAGGCCAAGGCATCGCGCTCGGCTGGCGGCATCTCGCCGAGCGGCTGCTGGCGTCGGGCCTGCTGGTGCCGGTGACGGATCATGTGCTGAAGACCGGCAAGGCCTTCTATGTCGTCTGGCCGAAGAACCGGGAGCTCAGCGACAACGCCCGCAAGGTGCGCGACTGGCTGGCGGCGCAGGCATAAGTCGTTTTCCACTGATCCACCGCTGGCGCAATTCTGCCCCTCCCGCGCGACGCGAATCCGCCTATAGTGCCGCCATGCCCATCCGCCAGCTTTCCGAAACGATGATCAACAAGATCGCCGCCGGCGAAGTCATCGAGCGTCCGGCGAGCGTGGTCAAGGAACTGGTCGAGAATGCGCTCGATGCCGGTGCTTCGCGCGTCGAGATCGTCACATCGGGCGGCGGGCTGAACCTGATCCGCGTCACCGATGACGGCTCCGGCATTCCCGAACGGGAGCTGGCGCTGGCGATCGCACGTCACTGCACCTCCAAGCTC
>NZ_RZPW01000511.1:0-4631 GCF_003998455.1 Mesorhizobium sp. M7A.F.Ca.CA.001.08.2.1
GGCCGCGGCCGGCTCGGTGTTCGACGCCGTCACCAAGGAGCCGGAGAAACCGAAGTTCAAGACGGTCATCGTAACGCGCGGCACGAAGGCCGAGGAATACCAGGTTCCTTCGCGGGACCAGAAATAAACCAGTGGGGACTGGGTGAGGGACGGGACAATGTTCGGGCTGTTCATATATCGGGTCATGACGCGGTTGCGCGTTTTGCGCGCCGTGGCTGTCGCGTCTTCGTTGGCCGCTGCGGCGATGCTGGCCTTGGGCGCCTCGGCGGCGAGAGCTGACAACGACGTCGTCTACGTGTCGTCGACCAAGAATGCGTCAATCAAGGTTGCCAAGGGCAAGCCGAAGACGATCATCACCAGTGCTGCCTTCTACCAGATCGTCATCGGCGATCCGGAGATCGCCAACGTCAATCCGCTGACCGACAAATCCTTCTATGTGCTCGGCAACAATCTCGGCACCACCGGGATTGCGCTGTTCGATGAGAAAAAGCAGCTTGTCGGCACCGTCGACATCGAGGTGACGCTCGACACCGACCAACTGGCCAGCACCATTCGCGCCAGCGTGCCGGATGCCAGGATCAAGGTCGGATCGGCCAATGGCCGTGTGGTGCTGTCGGGCGAGGCCGACGATGCCGTCGCCGCCGAAAAGGCAAACAAGATCGCGACGCGCTTTTCCGGTGCCGAGGAGGTGATCAACTCAGTCAACATCTCATCTTCGCAGCAGGTCCAGCTCAACGTCCGCTTTGTCGAGATCAACCGCCAGGCGGGCCAGGATCTGGGTGCCAAATACGCCGCCAATTTCGCCTATGGCCTTGGCGGCCGCGACGTCTCGATCGATCCGGGCACAGTGCCGACGGCCGGTACTGGCGAGATCATCGGTCGTCTCCTATCGAACGGCGTATCGATCGATATCGCCATCAAGGCGCTGGAAGAGCGCGGCTTGGCGCGGCGACTGGCCGAGCCGAACTTGATCGCCCGGTCCGGCCAGACGGCGAGCTTCCTCGCCGGCGGCGAGTTCCCGATCCCGGTCTCGGAGGACAACGGCAAGATCTCGGTCAGCTACAAGAAATACGGCGTCAGCCTGGATTTCACGCCTACGGTTCTGAAAGACGGGCTGGTCAGCCTTGATATCGCGCCGGAAGTCTCCTCGATCGACGCGTCGGCCTCCTACAATATCGGGACGATCTCGGTTCCTGGCTTCATCGTGCGCCGTGCCAGGACGTCGGTCGACCTGAAGAACGGCCAGAGCTTCATGATCGCTGGACTGCTGCAGTCGCAAAACGACATCACCACGTCGCGCATTCCGGGCCTCGGCAAGATGCCGGTGCTTGGGGCGCTGTTCTCGTCGAAATCCTATCAGCGGCGCGAGACCGACCTCGTCATCATCGTAACGCCCTATCTGGTCAAGCCGGTCGATCCGTCGAAGAAGCTCGTCGAGCCGACAGATGGCACGCAGCCGGCCAGCAATGCCGACTATTTTCTCAACAACACCGAGGAAGTGAAGGATTCCGATGCCGGTCGCACCGTGGCGTTGGCAGACGGCCGCGTCACTCAACCTGCAGCGGCCGCTTCGGCTGGGCATTTCCTCGACCTGCCGAAGGATTGAAGCCATGCGTCTGGTCTTTGGATCGAGCGTCGCCTTGCTGCTGGCCGGCTTTGCCGCTGGCTGCACCAGCGACGACTATGTGCGCAGCGAAGGGCCAACGGCCGGCGCCGGCAATGCGCAGGCCGCCAACACCGTCATGCAGATGGTCGATCCCTGGAAATACGGGGTCCAGAACACCAGGCTCCTGGTGCCGGCCCAACGAGGCAGTGCCGCGGCTGTCACACCCGATCAGGCGGCCGGTGCCAAGGCGTCGCAGTCGACCACAGGCAACTGATTCAACGGGCAACTGGTCAACGGGCGACCTGACAGGCTGACAGAATGGCAAACGGCATCAAGACCAGGAAGATCCTGCTCGTATCGACCGACAGGACGTTTGCGCAGGACACGCGCACCGCATTTTCCGCCTCCGAGATCATACAGCTCTCGACGGTGGAGAAGAACGTTACCGAGTTGCGCGGCGAGATCCAGGAAGCCGACTTCGGCGCCATCATCGTCGACATGGATGCGGCAAGGCTGGAGGAGGTCGAGTCGCTGCAGCGCATCATGCGTCGGCTGGAGGACAAGGTTCCGGTCGTCGTCGTCACCCAGGAGTTCAACGCGGCCGCGGTGCGTATTCTCGTGCAGCTCAAGGTCGCGGATTTCCTGGTCAAGCCGATCACCACGGCCGATCTGGTGCGCTCCGTGGTACGGGCGCTGCAAGGGCCCGGGCGCGAGGAAAACACCGAGTCGCAAATCTATACCTTCATGCCTGCGGCGGGCGGCGTCGGCACCACGACGCTGGCGCTGCAGACCGCCTTCCAGCTGCATCACTCGGTGACGCGCGGAGCCTCGACCTGCGTCGTCGATCTCAACTTCCAGCAGGGCGCCTGTGCCGAATATCTCGACCTCGAACCGCGTTTCGACATCACCGAGATCGAGAACCAGCCCGAGCGTCTCGACCGCCAACTGCTCGACGTGATGCTGTCCAAGCATGCCAGCGGGCTTTGCGTGCTGGCGGCGCCGGCGCATCCAGCCGAGATGCGCTCGTTCAAGACCGATGTCGTGGTGCGCATGCTGGATCTCGTTTCGGCCTATTTCGACAATGTCGTCATCGACATGCCCCGCACCTGGTTTCCATGGACGGAGACCGTGTTGCTCGGTTCCAACAAGCTCTACATCGTCGCGGAAATGACGGTGCCGTGCCTGCGCCACACCCAGCGGCTGATCCAGGCGGTCTACGAGACGGCCGGCAAGGAAGTGAAGCCGAACGTCATCGTCAACCGTTTCGAACAGAAGATGTTCGATAACGGCATCAAGCAGGCGGACGTCCAGGAAATCCTTGGCGAGCATTTCGTCGGCGGCATCGCCAACAACTACCGGCTGGTGCGCGAAGCAGTCGATCGCGGCGTACCGCTGCACGAGATCGATCCCAACGCCAATGTCGTCAACGATCTGAAGAAGATCATCCTGCCGGAAGAAGCGGTCCCGACCCGGGCGAAATCGCGCTCGCTGTTTGGCATGGGCCGTGGATTGCTGAAGAGGAAAGCCGGATGACCAGCCGCTTCTCCACCCTGCAGAACCGCGATGCGCGTCCGCAGCGCGCGCATGAGACGACGCCGGTCGCCCATCATGCCGTCGTCATACCAACCAGCCGAAAGGCTTTGCCGGCAAAGCCGGAAGCAGCGCTGGCAAAGAATGCCAACAAGGTGCTCGATGCGCGCGTGCGTATCCACCGGCTGCTGCTCGAAGAGATCAATCTTGTCGCGCTGGAGCGTTTGCCGAAGGATGAGATGCGCCGCCAAGTGCATGACTTCGTTTCGGAAAAGACCAAGCAGGAGCGGATGGCGATCAACACCGTCGAGCTTGACGCGCTGGTCGACGACATCGTCGACGAGATGGTCGGCCTCGGTCCGCTCGAGCCGCTGCTCAAGGATCCCGACATCAACGATATCCTGATCAACGGCCACATGAACTGCTTTGTCGAAAAGAAGGGCAAGCTGCAGCCGGTCCACATTCCGTTCAAGGACGAGGCGCATCTCCTGCGCATCGTCAACAAGATCGTCGCCGCGGTCGGTCGCCGCGTCGACGAATCGCAGCCGATGGTCGATGCCCGCATGCTGGACGGCTCGCGCTTCAACGCGGCCATCCGCCCGGTTGCGGTCGACGGCCCGCTGGTGTCGATCCGCAAATTCTCCAAGAACAAGCTCGGCCTGCATAAACTGGTCGAATTCGGCGCCATCACCCAGAACATGGCCGAAGTGCTGGCGGCGGCCGTGCATGCCCGCAAGACGACGATCATTTCGGGCGGCACCGGCACCGGCAAGACGACCATGCTCAATGCACTGTCGGCCTTCATTCCGGAAGACGAGCGGCTGATCACCATCGAGGACGCGGCCGAGCTCCAGCTGCAGCAGCCGCATGTCGCGCGCATGGAAACACGTCCGGCCAACATCGAAGGCCATGGCGAGCTGAAGCAGCGCGACCTGGTCAAGAACGCACTGCGCATGCGCCCCGACCGCGTCATCCTCGGCGAGTGCCGCGGCGAGGAGGCTTTCGACATGCTGCAGGCAATGAACACCGGCCACGAAGGGTCGATGGCGACCATCCATGCCAACACGCCGCGCGACGCCATTTCGCGGCTCGAGCAGATGCTTGGCATGACCGGCATGCCGATGACGGTGCAGTCGATCCGCAGCCAGATCGCCAGCGCGCTCGACCTGATCGTCCAACTGACGCGCCTGTCCGACGGCAAGCGCAAGGTGACCAGTGTCGCCGAGGTGACCGGCATGGAAGGCGATGTCATCCAGATGCAGGAGATCTTCCGCTTCGTGCGCACCGGCATGGAGGCCGACGGCAAGATTCTGGGCCACTACGAGGCGACCGGCATCCGGCCGCGCTTCCTCGAGGACCTGCGCGCCATGGGCATCGAGTTTCCCGGACGATATTTCGAACCCGGCCGGCCGCAGGAGTAGCCAAGTGTTCGATGGAATGAGCGCGATCTATGTCGTCTATGCCGCGGCCGCGCTGACCGGCATCCTGATCGCCG
>NZ_RZPW01000512.1:0-4623 GCF_003998455.1 Mesorhizobium sp. M7A.F.Ca.CA.001.08.2.1
GCCTTGACGCTCCGCGACGCCGCCTCGGTGCCGCGTTCGCTTCCCGAAATGACATGGACGCTGATATCGCCGGCATTGCGGATGAGATCGTAGGTGAGCGAGCCTTCGATCAATTCGCGCCAGCGCGACCGGGTCGGCCTGCCCACGACGATATGGGTAAAATTGTTCGCCGTCGCATAACGCACGATGTCCTGCGCCACATTCTGACCCGGAATGGTCGTCACCTCGGCGCCAAGCTGCTGGGCAAGGCGCAGGTTCGTCGCCAGCCGGTCCTTGTCATCCTCGGGCATGCTGGCCGAGCGCGTGCTGTCGACGTGCAGCGCCGTCCAAGGAGCACGCAGCCGGTCGGCCAGCCTGCGTGCATAGCGCACGCGGGCCGCTCCTCCAGGTCGCGCGTCGAGGCAGACGAGGACCCTTTCGCCTGCCGCCCACGGTCCGGGAATGGCGTGCGCCTGCATATGGATGAGCAACTGGTCGTCGACACGCTGCGCGGTGCGGCGCAGCGCCAGTTCCCTGAGCGCCGTCAGATTGCCCGGTGAGAAATAGTTCTCGATCGCGCGCTGCGCGGTGTTGGGGAAATAGACCTTGCCTTCCTCGAGCCGCTTGATCAGGTCGTCGGGGGTGAGATCGATGATCTCGACATCGTCGGCCTGGTCGATGATGGAATCGGGAACCGTCTCGCGGACCCTGACCTTGGTGATCTGGGCGACGACGTCGTTCAGGCTTTCGACATGCTGGATGTTGAGCGTCGTATAGACGTCGATGCCGTGCGTCAGGATCTCCTGGACGTCGAGGTAGCGCTTGGGATGGCGGCTGCCGGGCGCATTGGTGTGGGCGAGTTCGTCGACAAGAACCAGCGCCGGGCGCCGGGCGAGGATGGCATCGATATCCATCTCGTCGAGGATGCGCCCCTTGTAGTCGACCTTGCGGCGGGGAATGACCTCATAGCCCTCGACCAGGGCCAGCGTCTCCTTGCGGCCATGCGTCTCGACGACGCCGATCACCACATCCACGCCGTCGGCCAGCCTGGCGCGGCCCGACATCAGCATCTCATAGGTTTTGCCGACGCCGGGTGCCGCGCCGAGGAAAATTCTCAGGCGGCCGCGACCCTCCCGCTCGGCATGGTCAAGCAGTGCGTCGGGCGAGGGTCTGGTGTCGCTGCTTCTGTCGTCAGGCATCGGGATCGATCATGGATGGCGCCGGGGGTACTGTCGATCCCCGGCCGCCGCCATTCACTCTTTCGCTACGTCCAGCGCAAGGTTGAGACCGAGCACATTGACCACAGGCTCGCCCATGAAGCCGAGTTCCCTGCCCTCGACTTGGGCATCGACAACCGCCTTGACCCTGGCCTCCTCGATGCCCCTGGCCTTGGCCACCCGGGCGACCTGGAAGTAGGCGGCTTCCGGGCTGATGTCGGGATCGAGGCCACTGCCGGACGTCGTCACCAGATCCATCGGAACAGGCTGGTTCGGGTTTTCCGCTTTCAACTTCTCGGCGTCGCCCTTGATGCGGTCGATCAGCTTGGGACTGGTCGGGCCGAGATTGCTGCCGCTCGAGGCGGCTGCATTGTAGCCGTCGCCGGCAGCCGAGGGGCGGCCGTGGAAATACTTGTCGCTGGCAAACCCCTGGCCGATCAATTCGGAGCCGATGATCTTGCCGTCCCTCTCGACCAGGCTGCCATTGGCCTGCCGCGGAAACAGCGCCTGGGCGATGCCGGTCATGCCCAGGGGATAGATCAGGCCGGTCAGGACCGTGAAGAAGACGATCATGATGATCGCGGGTCTTATCTGGGTGAGCATGGAGATGTTCCTCAAAGCAATTCCAGGAAAAGTGTGAAGCGGTTTTCCCTAGGGAATTGCGTTAAAACAAAGAGTTAAGCGAGGCCAAGCGCGGTGACGATCATGTCGATCGCCTTGATGCCGACGAAAGGCACGATGAGGCCGCCGAGGCCGTAGACGAGAAGATTGCGGCTGAGCAGCGCGCCGGCGCCGATGGCCCGATATTTGACGCCCTTCAGCGACAGCGGGATCAGCGCGATGATGATCAGCGCGTTGAAGATGATGGCCGACAGGATGGCACTCTGCGGCGTCGCCAGATGCATGACGTTGAGTGCCTGCAGCGGGCCGGTCGTCTGTCCCGGTGCGACGTAGAAGACGGCGAACATCGCCGGGATGATGGCGAAATACTTGGCGACGTCATTGGCGATCGAGAAGGTCGTCAGCGAGCCCCGCGTCATCAAGAGCGCCTTGCCGATCTCGACGATCTCGATGAGCTTGGTCGGATCGCTGTCGAGATCGATCATGTTGCCGGCCTCGCGGGCGGCGACCGTGCCGGTGTTCATGGCGACACCGACATCGGCTTGCGCGAGGGCCGGCGCATCGTTGGTGCCGTCGCCGCACATGGCAACCAGCTTGCCCTTGGCCTGTTCGTCGCGGATCAGCTTCAGCTTGTCCTCCGGTGTGGCCTGGGCGAGGAAGTCGTCGACGCCGGCTTCCGCAGCGATGGCCGCCGCCGTCATCGGGTTGTCGCCGGTGATCATCACCGTGCGGATTCCCATGCGGCGCAGTTCGGTGAAGCGCTCCCTGATACCGCCCTTGACGATGTCCTTGAGGTGGATGACGCCGAGCAGGCGGCCGTCGCGTTCGACCGCCAGCGGCGTGCCGCCGGACTTGGCGATCTCGTCGGCGATGGCCTGGAGATCCCTGACGGTATCGCTGCCGGGCCGCGTGGCATGGGCTGCGACCGTCGATTGGTTGACATGAGCAAGCACGGAATCCACGGCGCCCTTGCGCACCGACGAACCATCGATGTCGACGCCGCTCATACGGGTCTGTGCTGTGAAGGGCACGAAGGTGGCGTGCAGCGTTGCCATGTCGCGGGCGCGGATGGCGTATTTCTCCTTGGCCAGCACGACGATGGAACGGCCTTCCGGCGTTTCGTCGGCGAGCGAGGCAAGCTGGGCCGCGTCGGCCAGTTCCTGTTCGGTGACGCCCTTGACCGGGCGGAACTGCGTCGCCTGGCGGTTGCCGAGCGTGATCGTGCCGGTCTTGTCGAGCAGCAGCGTGTCGACGTCGCCTGCGGCTTCCACGGCGCGACCCGACATGGCCAGCACGTTGAATCGCACCAGACGGTCCATGCCGGCGATGCCGATGGCCGAAAGCAGCGCCCCGATCGTGGTCGGGATCAAGGTGACGAACAGCGCCACCAGAACGGTCACCGAAATATAGCCGCCCGAATAGGAAGCAAAACTCGGGATCGTCGCGGTGGCCAGCACGAAGATCAGCGTCATGCCGACGAGCAGGATGTTGAGCGCGATCTCGTTCGGCGTCTTCTGGCGCTCCGCACCTTCGACCAGCGAGATCATGCGGTCGAGGAAGGTGTGGCCGGAAGCCGCCGTGATGCGCACGCGAACCCAGTCGGACAGCACCTGCGTGCCGCCGGTGACCGCCGAACGATCGCCGCCGGATTCGCGGATCACCGGCGCGGATTCGCCCGTGATCGCGGCCTCGTTGACCGAAGCGACGCCTTCGATCACTTCGCCGTCGGACGGGATGATGTCGCCGGCCTCGACCAGCACGGCATCGCCGACCTTGAGGCTGGTGCCGGGCACAAGTTTGTATTTGGTGCGGTCTTCACCGGTCAAAAGCTTGGCCTTGGTCTCGGTGCGTGCCTTGCGCAGCGAATCCGCCTGCGCCTTGCCGCGGCCTTCTGCGACCGCTTCGGCGAAGTTGGCGAACAGCACGGTGAACCAAAGCCAGATGATGATCTGCAGCGTGAAGCCGAGATTGCCGCCGCCGGAGACCAGGTCCTTGACGAACAGCACAGTGGTGAGCGCCGAGACGACGGCAACGACGAACATCACCGGGTTCCTGGCCAGCGTGCGCGGGTCGAGCTTGCGGAAGGCGCCGCCGATGGCGGGAAGCAGGATGCCGGCATCCATGATGCTGGCTGATTTCGAGTTGCTCATTTTGAAGCTCCGGCTTCGGTGTTGTTGGACGGCACCGGATGATCGGATGCCGAAAAGAGATGGGGCGGCCCGTAGGCCAGCAGCCAGAGGACGAGCATGACTGCCGCAAGGCCGAGAAACGTCGATAGGGTCGGGAAAGGAGGAGGTCCCTCCTCCTTTCCGTGATCGTCCCTGTGGGCGACCTTGCGGCGCATGGCATTGAACCACGACATGGCGGCCTCAGAAGGTCTGCCCGTGAGCCATCGCCAGGTGCTCGATGATCGGTCCGACGGCGAGCGCGGGGAAGAAGGTGAGGCCACCGACGATCAGGATGACGCCGACCAGCAGCCCGACGAACAGCGGGCCATCGGTCGGGAAGGTGCCGGCGGAGGCCGGAACCGTTTTCTTCGCCACCAGCGAGCCGGCAATGGCCAGTGCCGGGATGATGACCAGGAAGCGGCCCATCAGCATGCCGATGCCGATGGTGATGTTGTACCAGGGCGTGTTGCCGCTGAGGCCGCCAAAGGCCGAACCGTTGTTGGCCGCCGCCGACGTGTAGGCATAGAGGACCTCCGAGAAGCCGTGCGGGCCGGCATTGCCCATCGACGCCACGCCGGTCGGCAGCACGACGGCGATGGCCGTGAAGATCAGCATCGCCAGCGGCAGGCACAATATGG
>NZ_RZPW01000513.1:0-4623 GCF_003998455.1 Mesorhizobium sp. M7A.F.Ca.CA.001.08.2.1
CCCGCGAGGTTTTCACGGCCGCAAGACGCGAGTTCGCAGAAGGCCAAATTTCAAACTGAAACGCTGCCACCCAATCCGCGCACGATCCCCTCAACTCCTGCGCCGTCGGCCGGAATGGCTACCCGGTCGTCGAGTGCCCTCAGCCTGCGCCTGGCTCTAGCGATCGATCCTTGCTTCCTGTTGCGGAGAATAGCGCGCTCCCTGTACGGCGATCGCCGAGACCGCGTTCTCGATGTCGGCAGTTCGCCGTCAGCGCGACAGTGACCGATCCGATGTTCTCTTCGAGGCGATTGAGCTTGGTGGTGCCGGGGATCGGAACGATCCAGGGCTGTATCTGCCAAGCGCGGGAGCGATATCGGAGAATGGGCTTTTCAGCCTTGGAACATCGGTCATGTTGGTCTCCTTCGTAGAGTTCGGGCGTTGAACTCGGCGCCACGCGCCGATACCTGGTCAAATCCCGTATTGTTCGTCGCTGACATGCTCCAACCAGTCGACGACCTTGCCGTCGAGCGCTTCGGCGATAGCGATGTGGCTCATCGCCGTGGTCGGCGCGGCGCCATGCCAATGCTTCTCTCCGGGCGCGAACCAGACGATGTCGCCGGGCTGGATCGATTCGATCGGGCCGCCCTCGCGCTGCGCCAGGCCGGCGCCCGAGAGGACGATCAGCGTCTGGCCGAGCGGATGCGTGTGCCAGGCGGTGCGCGCCCCGGGCTCGAAAGTCACGGTGGCGCCGCCGACCCGGGCGGGCTCGCTGCCCTTGAACGGCGCGTCGATGCGCACCACACCGGTGAAATAGTCGGCCGATCCCTTGGCCGAGGCCTGAGAGCCGTTTCGCGTGATGTCCATGGTTTTGTCCCTTCCTGGCAACAGCCATGACACGACCCGCCCGGCTTTAGAGACGGCCGGAGGTGCCCGGTGTGATAACGCCTATCTAGGGTCTGCGATTGGTGCCGATTAGGTGCTATATCCAGCATGATCTTATGAAGGGGGCTCATGAATGCCACGTGACAACCTGAACGAGCTAACCGCTTTCCTCGCTGTGGCGCGCGAGGAAAGCTTCACCAGGGCGGCGGCCAAGCTCGGGGTTTCCCAATCGGCGCTCAGCCACACGGTGCGGGCGCTGGAGGAGCGGCTGGGTGTACGGCTCCTGACCCGCACCACGCGCAGCGTGTCGCCCACCGAAGCCGGGGAGCGGCTGCTTCGCACCGTCGGGCCGCGGCTGGACGAGATCGAGACCGAGCTCATTGCCTTGAGCGCATTGCGGGAAAAACCCGCCGGCACCATCCGCATCAGCGCCGGTGAGCACGCCGCCGATGCGGCCCTGTGGCCGGCGATCGCCCCGCTGCTGCCCGAATATCCCGACATCAAGGTCGAGATCATCGTCGACTATGGACTGACCGACATCGTCGCCGAGCGCTTCGACGCCGGCGTGCGGCTGGGCGAACAGGTGGCGCGCGACATGATCGCGGTGCGCATCGGCCCCGACATGCGCATGGCGGTGGTCGGCTCGCCAACCTATTTCGCTACCCGACCAAAGCCGCGCACGCCGCAGGACCTGACCACCCACAATTGCATCAATCTGCGGCTGCCCACCTATGGCGGGCTCTATGCCTGGGAGTTCGAGAAGGCCGGACGCGAGCTGAAGGTTCGGGTCGAAGGCCAGCTTGTGTTCAACACGGCCGCTCTGCGCATGAACGCGGTGCTCGCCGGCCTCGGCCTTGCCTATCTGCCTGAGGAGCAGGTGACGGCCCATCTGGCCAACGGCCGGCTGGTGCGTGTGCTCGCCGACTGGTGCGGGCCCTTCCCCGGCTACCATCTCTATTACCCCATCCGCCGGCAAGCCACGCCGGCCTTCTCGCTGCTGGTCGACGCGCTGCGCTACCGGGGCAAGGAGTAAGTCGGTGAGCAGCTTCCACCCGGCTTTGACTCGCCGCCGCCTGCGGTGACTATCCCCGGAAATGGTCGCGGAACCATTTCCGCGGCACCGCGTTCACTGCGGTTAACTGGAACTCCTATACGTGGCGCAAGTGACGAAAACCTCGAGCTCGACCTTTGATCTGCCCCACCAAATCCTCGATAATCTTCCCGTAGCAATCTACACCACCGACACCGAAGGCAAGATCACCTATTTCAATCGGGCCGCAGCAGATTTCGCTGGGCGCGAACCCGAGCTCGGAAAAGACCAATGGTGTGTGACGCACAAGCTGTTCACGACCGACGGTGAAGTGTTGCCGCATGACCAATGCCCGATGGCTGTCGCGCTAAAGGAGAACCGGCCGGTCAGAAACCAGTCGGCTATCTCCCAACGCCCGGACGGCACGCGTGTGCCGTTCCTTCCCTATCCCACACCGCTTCATGACGAGCAGGGCAGACTGGTCGGCGCCGTCAATATGCTGTTCGATCTCACTGACCGCCATCATGCCGACGAGGCCAGGCATCATCTGTCAGCCATCGTGGAGTCTTCCTTCGATGCCATCGTCAGCAAGGATTTGAACGGAGTCATCAGGAGCTGGAACTCAGCCGCCCAACGTCTGTTCGGTTACACCGCCGACGAAGCAATCGGAAGGTCGGTAACTATGCTGATACCGGACGACCATTTGGACGAAGAGCCGCGCATATTGGAGCGCATCCGCAAAGGCGAGCAGGTCGAGACCTACGAAACCATCCGCCGCCGCAAGGACGGCAGCCTTGTGCCCGTATCCCTGACAATCTCGCCGGTGCGCAACGCCGTCGGGCAGATCGTCGGCGCCTCGAAGATCGCCCGCGACATATCAGTAGCCAAGGAGAACGAATATCGCATCCGCATGCTGATGCGCGAGGTCAACCACCGGGTGAAGAACCAGTATTCCGTCATCATCTCGATGATCCGGGAGACCAGCAAGCGGTCATCGACGCCGGCCCAGTTCGAACGTCAGGTGCGCGAGCGCATCATGGCGTTGTCGCTCTCGCATGACCTTCTGGTTTCCGGCGACTGGAAGGGCGCCACGATCTTCGAACTGCTGCTTGCGCAGGCCAAACCGTTCGGCAACGAGGAGCGGATCTCAATGTCGGGCCCTTCCCTGACGCTGAGCCCCAATGCCGTCCAGTACCTCGGCATAGCGTTTCATGAACTCGCGACCAATTCCGCTAAATACGGCGTCCTTTCGGCCGCAGAGGGAACGATAACGGTGCAATGGAAGGTAACCGGACTGGTCGGCCAGAAACAGTTCCAGCTGATCTGGAAAGAGAGAGATGGTCCTGAAGTACAGACGATCGGCCATGGTGGTTTCGGCAGCGTGGTGCTGCGGCGCGTCGCTCCAGCCGCGGTGAGCGGCACCGGTGTTCTCGAGCATGATAGCCACGGTGTCACCTGGACGCTGCAAGCACCGTTGACCCAACTTGAGGCCTCGGTTGACAGCGAGCACGTTGATCAGCGTGCATTGGACCAGGTGATGAGCGGACACGAATTCGGAATTGTTCCCTGAACTTGGGCACTGGCAACAGGACTACGGCCCGCTATGTGTTGCTTTTATTGTACGTCCTGGCCTTCAGCCCTGTCGCAATATGGCGGGCATCAGCACCGGAGCCATCGCCGTGACCGTGACCGACCTCTATCGAGGCTACATCGCCTGCCTCAACAATCAGGACTGGCAGAAGCTGCATCGCTTCGTTCATGACGAGGTGCACTACAATGGTGACCGCGTCGGACTGTCGGGTTACCAGGACATGCTGGAGCGCGATTTTCGGGAAATCCCAGACCTCTATTTCGATATCCAGTTGCTGATCGCCGAACCGCCGTTCCTAGCCAGCCGGCTTCAGTTCAACTGCACGCCGAAGGGAACCTTCTTCGGGCTCCCTATAAACGGCAGGAAGGTGTCCTTCAGCGAGAACGTCTTCTATGAATTCCTCGACGACCGGATCAGGAACGTCTGGTCGGTAATCGACAAGGCCGCGATCGAGGCGCAGCTTTAATCCAGGTCGCCCAGAAAGCGACGTCTGCGCGGCAGCGTCCGTGGATCGTTCGTAAAAATCGATCATTCTAACGAAAATAATTCGTTGGAAAGATTGGTTTAGGAATGGTATTCTCCCGGCATACTCGCCTGGAGCATTGCATTGTCTTCCGTTTCCCACTTCGCGAACGATATTCCAAAAAGCGCGTTTCCTGCCGATGTCGCGCAAGGGCGAAAATCCCTTAGCTGGAATGGCATCGTCCCCGGCATCGTGCTGGTCACGATGATCACTGCCGTCGCCTTCTCGGCGCGCAATGTTTCCGGCTTCGCGCTGTTCAGTCCAATGATCCTCGCCGTCGTCGCCGGCATGATCTACTCCAACGTGCTCGGCACGCCCGTGCACGCCAAAGCCGGTATCGCATTCTCGCAAAAGCGCCTGTTGCGCTTCGCCATCGTGCTGCTCGGCTTCCAGCTGACGCTCGGCCAGGTGGTCTCGATCGGCGCTGGCGGCGTCGGCATTGTCGCGGCGACGCTTGGCGCTACCTTCGTTTTCACCATCACGCTTGGCCGGCTGATCGGCGTCGACGCCAAGCTGGCGCAGTTGATCGCCGCCGGCACCTCGATCTGCGGCGCTTCGGCCATCGTCGCCACCAACATCGTCACCGATGCGCGCGACGAGGACGTCACCTACGCC
>NZ_RZPW01000514.1:0-4610 GCF_003998455.1 Mesorhizobium sp. M7A.F.Ca.CA.001.08.2.1
CCCCATGGGCCGCCGCCACCGCCGCTTTTGTCGTTCCAGGGCATGAATGTCCTTTCGCTTGGAATTCCCTCAAGCGCCGGCATTACGGCGCAAAATCCAGTATTGTTCTTCTATAGGCACGCCACGGGGCGCTTTCAACGCGATGCGCTTCCGACTTCGTCCGATTTGGTCCAGTCGCGACCCTTTGTCTTCCTTCAATGGCTCTTTTTTCGTTCAATGTCTCTCGCGACGCCGCTCGTAAACCGAATAGCGCGTCGGGTGGCTGTCCTTTTCCCCGGCTGGGACGTCCTGCGAGCTGACAATGCGCCAGGAATCGGGATCGATCGGCGGGAAATGCGCGTCGCCGTCGACCGCTGCCAGCACATGGGTGACGTGCAGCCGGTCGGCCAGCAGCATGGCCTGGGCATAGATTTCGCCGCCGCCGATGACGCACACCTCGTCGACATCGGCCATGCCGCGCCCGCGCACCGTCGCCAGCTGGATCGCGGCTTCGAGCGAATGTGCCACCTCGACGCCCTCGGCGCGCCAGGTCTCGTCGCGGGTCACGACGATGTTCAACCTGCCCGGCAGCGGCCGACCGATGCCCTCATAGGTCTTGCGGCCCATGATGATAGGCTTGCCCATCGTATCGGCCTTGAAGCGCTTGAGATCGGTGGAGAGCCGCCACGGGAGCCCGCCGTCCCGCCCGATCACGCCGTTCTCGGCAATGGCAACGTAGATTGCGACATGCATCAATTTTCGTCCGTCGGCTCGAGGATCAGGATGTCGATGTCGCGCTCGGGGTAGAAATCATCCGCCGTCATCTCGAATGTCGTCGGTCCGGTCTTTTTGACATTGTCGCCGCAGAACGAGACCAGGGCTTTCGGATTGCCCTTGTCGATCGTCAGCTTGAACTTGCCGATCGTGCCCGTAGCCCAGTTGCCGCCGGTGGTCAGGATATAGGCGATGCGGCTCTCGAAATATTTGGGGTAGCCGTCAGGGTCGTCCTTGGCCGCCTTGCGCACCGCATTTTCGAATGTGCCGTCCATGCAATACCGGGTCTTGTAGGCCGCATACTGACCCTGGAATTTGCCGTCGTAGAAGAAGCTGACCGAAGACGTGCCGCCGACGCTCGGTCTGTAGCGGTGGGAAACATGGACGTCCTTGTTGGCCGGAAAGGTCGAGCGCCACCAGTAGGTCGAACGCAATTGCCAGAACGGGGTGTAGACCTTGCTCGTCTCGGTGCCGTCGCTGCCGGTGTCCTCGATGATGATGCCGCGGTTGACCCAGTCATCGACAACCGCTTGCGGCAGCTTCGCCAGCGCCGCCTTCGCCGCATCGCCGAAAGGATAGAACGGCACGTTTTGCGCCTTCAGCTCAGCGCTGATGTCGATGCCGAGCGCCAACACCTTCTGCTCGAGCTGCGGCTTTGCGGCGACACCGTCGATCGTCACCTCGAAACCGAGGAAATTATCGCTCTGATTTTCAGGAATCGCCGGGATTTCTTCGGGATTGCCCGATATGTCGGGCATCGGGAAGGCGACGATGGCCTGGACATCCTGATCGGTGTTGTTGTGGAAGACATAGTCGACCGTGACCTTTTCCGGCGAGATGAAAAGGTCCTCGCTTTGCATCGCCACGGCATCGCTGCGCGACAGGATCAGGCCGCCGGTGCCAAGTTCGGCAACCGAATCATTGGCGAAAGCGGATGCGGACGACAAGGCCAGCACGGCGGTCAGAACATATCGCAACATGGAAGCCCCCTCGGCTGGAATGCCTGCAGGACCCTAGCCGTTTCAATGTGGCGTTCAAAGCCCTTCCGTATCCGCGGACGCACCAAAGGGAGCTGGACTGCGGTCTGGACACGCGCCAGCGCGGTCTGGACTAACGGGTTCCGATCGGGCAGGAGTTCGCCCATGCGCAAGCTTCTCGTCATCGGCATCGGCGCCGGCAATCCCGACCACATGACCGTTCAGGCCATATCAGGCCTGAACCAGGCGGATGTGCTGTTCATTCCCGACAAGGGCGCGAAAAAAAATGAATTGGCCGAACTGCGCCGTCAGATCTGCGACCGCTTCGTTACCAATCCGAAGTCGCGGCGCGTCGAATTCGACGTGCCGGTGCGAGACCTCCCGGTAGAAGATGGTCCGGCACCCTCCTACCGCTCGACCGTCGATGACTGGCATGAAGCCATCGCCGCCATTTACGAAGGCCTGATCCGCGACGAGATTGCAGGCGACGGCTGCGGCGCCTTCCTGATCTGGGGCGACCCTTCGCTCTATGACAGCGCGTTGCGCATCCTTGAGCGCGTGCGCCTGCGAGGCGATGTGGCGTTCGAGCTTGAGGTCATCCCCGGCATCACCGCCGTCCAGGCACTTGCCGCCAGCCACAAGATGGCGCTGAACCGCATCGGCGATTCCGTCCTCATTACCACCGGCCGCCGCCTGACCGAGGAAGGCATGCCGGACAATGCCGGCAGCGCGGTCGTCCTGCTGGACGGCAAATGCGCCTTCAACACGCTGGCCGACAAGGATGTCGTCATCCATTGGGGCGCCTATCTCGGAACGGAAGACGAGATCACTCTCTCCGGCAGGATCGGTGACATCGGCGCAAAGATCGAAAAAGTTCGAGAGGAAGCCCGTCGGCGGAAGGGCTGGATCATGGACAGCTATTTGCTGCGCAAGCCCGAATAGGAAGGCAATAGGGGAGTAAGGCAGTAGGGCAGTAGGTGAATAACGTTTTGTGTTGGAAGACAGCACGCGAATGCCGCCCTACTGCCCTACTGCCCTACTGCCCTACTGCCCTACTGCCCTACTGCCCTACTGCCCTACTGCCCTACTCCCTCACCCAGCCTCAATCTCCGCCTGCAACGCCTCCATATGCGTCGCTGCCGCGGCCGCCGCCGCGCGCTCGATGGCGCGGAAGCGGCTGACCACCGCTAGCCCGACCGCCGTCAACTGTGCGCCGCCGCCCTTGCGGCCGCCGGTCTGTGCCGCCACCAGCGGCTTGCCGAATACCCGGTTCATGTCCTCGACCAGGTCCCAGGCGTGCTTATAGGACATCTCCATGCCGCGCGCGGCGGCCGAGATGGAGCCGAAGGCGGCGATCTGTTCCAGGAGTTCGATCTTGCCCGGCCCGACGCGCCCGTCGGGATCGAGATTTATCCGCAAGCTCAGCGACGGCATCTTTGCTCTCCGCGGTCACATCCCAACATCATACTAGAAGCTCCCTGGCGAAACCGCTATTCCAAAAAGACATAGCGAGATCATCCATCCGTCTCGGCGGGCAGGCCGGCGCCGGTGTTCGCCCGATCGAAGCTCACCGTCTTGATCACCGCGAAAACCTTGCCGCCAAGATGAAGCTTCAGCGCCTGCCGCGACTGTTCGGTGATGCGGGCAAGCACGGTTGCGCCGTTGCAGTCGATACCGACCTCGACCGCCGGTCCCTCGCCGGGGCTCATCGCGGTAATGGTTCCCGGCAGGATGTTGAGCGCGCTGAGACCCCTCGGCTTTTCGGTGGCGATCATCACATCGCGGGCGCGGATACGGATGCGCACCGGCGTACCTGTCTTCATCGCCAGCTGTGGCACCCGGAGCTCGCCCGCAGCCGAGCCGAGCACGGTCATGCCGAAACTCTCGTCGTGATGCAGCACCTTGGTGTCCAGCACGGCGCCGCCCTCACCGCGCTCCTCCGCCGGCAACAGGTCGAGCCTTTGCATCACCGCCTCGGTCGGCCCGCTGGCAACGACATTGCCCTGCGCCAGCATCACCACGTCGCTGGCCAGCCGCGCCACTTCGGCGACCGAATGACTGACATAGACGATCGGGATTTTGATCTCGTCGCGCAGCCTTTCGACATAGGGCAGGATTTCGGCCTTGCGCGCCTCGTCGAGCGAGGCCAGCGGTTCGTCCATGAGCAGCAGTCTGGGGCTGGCAAGCAATGCCCGGCCGATCGCCACACGCTGTTTCTCGCCACCCGAGAGCTTTGCCGGCCGCCTGTTCATGAGCGGCCCGATGCCGAGCAGGTCGACGACGGCATCGATATCGGCGTAGCGCTCCGCCGGCGGCGTGAACCAGCGGCCGTAGCGCAGATTGCCGGCAACGCTCATATGCGGAAACAGCCGTGCGTCCTGGAACACCATGCCAATGCGGCGCTTGTGCTTCGGCACGAAAATGCCGGCACCGGTATCGACCAGCACACGGCCATCGACTTCGATGCGTCCCTTGTCGGGCCGGATCAGCCCGGCAATCATGTCGATCAGCGTCGTCTTGCCCGACCCAGACGCTCCGAACAGCGCCGTCAGCCGCCCGGCGCTTTCGAAGCGGGCGTCGATGGCGAAACCGCCCAGCCGATGACTGATGTCGACGAGAACGCTCATTCGATGTCCAGTCGCCGGCCGACGCGCCGCGCCAGCACCTCCGAAGCCACCAGGGCGGCCATGGAGATGACGATGGAGATCAGCGTCAGGCGGAGCGCCCCTTCATCGCCACCCGGCACCTGCGTGAAGGTGTAGATCGCCGACGGCAATGTCTGCGTCTCGTTGGGAATGTTGGAGACGAAGGTGATGGTGGCGCCGAACTCGCCCATCGCCTTGGCGAAGGCCAGGATGGCGCCGGCGATCAGCCCGGGCA
>NZ_RZPW01000515.1:0-4601 GCF_003998455.1 Mesorhizobium sp. M7A.F.Ca.CA.001.08.2.1
TCAGGCTGCTGACAAACCCCTGGCATTTGCCGGGGGTTTTTGATTCACTGGGTCATGTTGAAGCGACCCGCCCCTGAACAGACCGCGCTCGAGATGGTAACGCTGGATCAGTTGGTTCCGGCTGATCACCTGTTGCGCAAGATCGACCGTGTGATCGATTTCACCTTCATCCATGATCTGACCGCGCCGCTTTATTGCCCCGACAATGGCCGCCCGCCGCTCGACCCTACCTTGATGTTCAAGGCGCTGTTCATCGGCTACCTGTTTGGAGTTCGCTCGGAACGGCATCTGGTGCGCGAGATCGAGGTCAATGTCGCCTATCGCTGGTTCCTGGGGCTGAAGCTGATGGACAAGGTGTTCGACGCCTCGACACTGTCGCAGAACCGGCGGCGACGTTACGACGACACCAGCGTTTCGCAGGCGATCTTCGACCGCATTGTCGAGCAGGCGATCCGGGCGGGCCTGGTCGACGGCACGGTGCTGTACACCGACTCCACCCATCTGAAGGCCAACGCCAACAAGGGAAAATACGACCTTGCGATGATCGCCAAGTCGCGGGCCGACTATTGGGCCGACCTTGATCGTGCCATCGACACCGAACGGGCGCTGCACGGCCACAAGCCGCTGAAGCAGAAGGAGCGGCAGCCTGCGGTGAAGGAGACCAAGGTCTCGCGCACCGATCCCGACAGCGGCTACATGGTGCGCGAGGGCAAGCCGAAAGGCTTCTTCTATCTCGATCACCGCACGGTGGATGCGGCGCACGCCATCATCACCGACACGCACACGACAGCGATCGTCCATGATTCGACCGTCTACCTGTCGAGGCTCGATCGGCAGGTGCAGCGCTTCGGCTTTGATGTTGGCGCCGTCGGGCTGGACGCCGGCTATGCCACGGCAGGCATCGCCAAAGGACTGGAGGATCGGGCAATACGCGGTGTCACCGGCTATCGCCGCCCCAGACCGCCCAAGCCCGGCATGATGGCACCGTCGGCCTTCACCCATGAGCCGGCAGCTGATGGCTATCGCTGCCCACAGGGCCAGGTGCTGGCCTACGCCACCACCGACCGCAATGGCTACCGCCACTACAAGAGCGACCCGGCTATCTGCCGCGACTGCCCGCTGCTCGCCTCCTGCACCACCAATGCCAAGGCCCAGCGCACTATCATCCGCCACGTCTGGGCGGATGCGAAGGAGCGCACCGACGCCAACCGGCTGACCGCATGGGGCAAGGCTATCTACCGCCGCCGCAAGGAGACCGTCGAGCGCTCCTTCGCCGACGCCAAGCAATTGCATGGTCACCGCTATGCGCGGTTTCGAAGTCTCACCAAGGTCGCCTGCCAGTGCCTGCTCGCCGCCGCCGCACAAAACATCAAGAAGATCGCCCTTTGCCTGTGCCCGAAGCCCAAGTCGGCCCGCACATGAGGCCCAACGCCTCCTGTCAAAATCCCCTGACACAAACAGTCCAAGACACTTCAATCACATAACAAAAAAACCCCGCCGAAAATCGACGGGGTTTGTCAGCAGTCTGGGGCCGGGCTTCCGGCCTTTTCTATTGTTTTCAGCAAATCACTTTTAAGGAGGACACCATGGCTTCATCAGCGTTGATCGGCATCCTGATCACATTCCTCGTCATCATCCTCGTTCTCTATCTGGTTCAACGCCTGCCGCTCGATGGCCGGATGAGACAGATAGTTCAGGTCATCGTCATCATCATCGGCATCATTTCGCTGCTCAAATACCTCGCGGTTTTTTAGGCCGCGAAGGCCGCCATTCTCACCGTTTTAAGACTGGCCCGGCGCGTGGCGATCGGGCCGGTCGTGTTTCAAGACGTAGTTTAATCGATTGATATTGTTGGATATTCGATAATATTCGTGGCAGGTCTTGCCGTTGTCATGCTCGTTTGACAAAACAGGCCCGCCTCCGGCGGGAGGCCGCATTGCCAACGAGGAAATCACCAGATGAATGTGGCCCAGAACATCGTCGCCGGCCTTGACCGGATACTCACCATGGAACTGGTGCGCGTCACCGAACGGGCCGCCGTCGCGGCCGCCAGGCTGCGTGGGCGCGGCGACGAAAAGGCGGCCGACCAGGTCGCCGTGGATGCCATGCGCCAGGAACTCAACCGGCTTTCCATCAGGGGCACGGTGGTGATCGGCGAGGGCGAGCGCGATGAAGCGCCGATGCTCTATATCGGCGAAGAAGTCGGCTCCGGCAAAGGTCCGGCGGTCGATATCGCGCTCGATCCGCTCGAAGGCACGACGATCTGCGCCAAGAACCTGCCCAATGCGCTCGCCGTCATCGCCATCGCCGAAAAGGGCAGCCTGCTGTTTGCGCCCGATGTCTACATGGACAAGATCGCCATCGGTCCGGGCTATGCGGACGGCGTCATCGATATCGATGCCTCACCGGCCGAAAACATCGCCAGCCTCGCCCGCGCCAAGGGCGTGGCTATTTCGGACATCACCACCTGTATCCTCGACCGGCCACGTCATGCCAAGCTGATCGATGCCGTGCGCGCCACGGGTGCCGCGATCCGGCTGATCGGCGACGGCGATGTCGCCGGCGTCATCCACACCACGGATCCGGAAGAAACCGGCATCGATATCTATCTCGGCACTGGCGGAGCACCCGAGGGCGTGCTGGCCGCCGCCGCGCTGCGCTGCACCGGCGGCCAGATGCAGGGCAGGCTGATCCTCGACACACCGGAAAAGGTTGCTCGCGCGGCAAAGATGGGTATTTCCAATCCGAAACGGGTCTATCGGACGGAGGACATGGCGCGCGGCGATGTGCTGTTTGCGGCCACCGGTGTCACCGACGGCAACATGCTGGCTGGCGTCAAGTTCGGCCACAATTACATCACCACCCACACGATCGTGCTGCGCTCGTCGTCACGGACGGTGCGCGAGATCAAGGCACGCCATCAGGATCTGGATAAGTTCTGACGCTTGCTTGCGAAGCCACCTTGCAATTGTTAGCCATTCGGGCGCACCCGATATTGGCTGCAAGGATTTGACGATGAAACCGTTCGACTGGCACGCGGATCCGATCTCGCGCGCCACCGCCATCACGCAGTCTTATCGCAACACCCAGAATGTGCGTCGCTTTCTCATCCGGGAATGCGGCGACGCATTCAGCTTCGACCGGCCTTTCATGGCCTGGCTCAAGGACGGTGTGGAAAAGACGATGGGCGATGCGGCCGACGAATGGCTTCGGCGCCAGGCTGAAAAGCGGAAAGCGCAGTTTTCTTGACACTTCCCGGACGGCGCACACCGTGAATCGCTTGGCTTTGCCTGCCTTTGGCCTATAGAGCGTCGCATGAACGTGACACGCTTTAAATTGTTGCCAATACAGGTCGTCGCCCCAAAACCGCTGCGCACTTTTGGGCGACATGCACTATCGTGCGGCCAACGATGAGTTGGCAAAGCGTATGACCGGCGAAAAGCGCCTCTTCCTCGATGTCAGGCAGTCGGTGTCAGGGGTTTCCTGGGAGCACCGGCTGACCGAGCGGCAGGACATGATCGCGCTCGCCATCGCGCAAGGCTACGGGGTATCCGATATCGTCGCACGGGTGCTTGCCGGCCGCGGCGTCACCGCCGAGCAGACCGAGCGGTTTCTCGATCCGACGATCCGCGATCTTCTGCCGGATCCGGCATCGCTGACCGACATGGACAGGGCGGCGGCCCGGATCGCCGCCGCGGTGATGGCCAGGGAAAAGGTGGCGATCTTCGGCGACTATGATGTCGATGGCGCCGCCTCGTCGGCCTTGCTGAAGCGGTTCCTCACGCATTTCTCGGTGCCGTCGGAAATCTACATCCCGGATCGTATTTTCGAGGGCTATGGCCCCAACCCCGACGCCATGCGCGAACTTGTTTCGCGTGGCGCGACACTGATCGTCACCGTCGATTGCGGCACCAACAGCGCCGCTTCCATCGATGCCGCCAATGAGGCCGGGGCTGATGTCGTGGTGCTCGACCACCACCAGGTCGGCGGTGCCTTGCCGGCGGCAATCGCTGTCGTCAATCCCAATCGCGACGACGACCTCTCCGGGCAGGGCCATCTCTGTGCCGCCGGCGTGGTCTTCCTCGCCCTTGTGCAGACGGCCAGGATCCTGCGTAGCCGCATGGCCGATGCTACGCCGCCGGACCTGCTTTCGCTGCTCGATATCGTGGCATTGGCCACCGTTTGTGACGTGGTGCCGCTGACCGGCGTCAACCGTGCCTTCGTGGTCAAGGGGCTGCAGATGGCGCGCCAGCAGAAGAACGAAGGGCTCGCGGCACTGGCACGGGTGTCGCGCATCGGCGAGCCGATCAGCACCTTCCATCTGGCCTATCTGATCGGCCCGCGCATCAATGCCGGCGGACGCATCGGCGATGCCGCACTTGGCAGCCGGTTGCTTGCGACCGACGACCCGGTCGAGGCGCGCACCATTGCCGAGACGCTCGACCGGCTCAACCAGGAACGGCAGCTGATGGAGCAGGAGATGCTCGCGGCGGCGCGCGCCGAGGCCGATGCGGAGCTCGCCGGCGGCAATGGCCCGGCTATCGTCGTCACCGCCAGCAACAGCTGGCATCCGGGCATCGTCGGTTTGCTCGCCTCACGGC
>NZ_RZPW01000516.1:0-4600 GCF_003998455.1 Mesorhizobium sp. M7A.F.Ca.CA.001.08.2.1
CCAAAGCGAGGCTTGCTCCGGCATTGGTGCCGATCGTGGTCGGCTCGGCCAGCGGGTTGCGCAGCACATGCTGCATGACGACACCGGCGAGACCGAGCGCCGCGCCGGCCAGCACGCTGACGGCGACACGTGGCAGGAAAGCATAGCGATACAGCAACTGCACTGGATCGGATGTGTCGGGGGCGGTGAGCGCCTGCCACCACAGGTGCGCCGGCAGAAGGTGGATGAGATCGATGACGCTCAGCACCAGCGCCAGACCCGCGGGCACGGCCACCAGCAGGATGAGCGCGCCGATGCCGTCGCGCTGTCGCGGCAGGGACATTGCCTGAGCGATCATGCCGCTGCCACGAATTCGGCGAAACGCGCGGCGGCAGTAAGACCGCCGAACGGCCAGACCGGCGGAATGGTCCGCACCTGGCCGTTCCGGACGCAGGGCAGATTGGCCCAGAGCGAGTTGCGGGCGATCCTGATCCTGACGTGCGGCGGGATCGGATCGAGCGAGATCAGTTGCGCCTCGCCGACGGCGACCAGTTCCTCGATGCCGACCGTCGAAAAACCCCATTCATTGGTGGCGCCAGTCCAGGCATTGACGAGGCCGAGCCGGTCGAGGACGTCCTGCAGCAGGCTGCCGGCGCCGTAGACGCGGACATGGCGATCGTCGAACATGCTGACGACGCAGACCGGTTTTTGCGCCGCCCGCTCCAGCCTGGCACGCGCTTGGGCGATCGAGGCTTCGGTGCGCCCGACAAGGTTTTCTGCTTCCGTCCCACGGCCAAGCATGTCGCCAAGCTGCAGCGTCACCTGCTGCGCCTGCGCGTAAGGTGGAGCCTTGCCGCTGTAGAACGGCACATTGAAGGTCGGCGCCAATCTGGTGAAGCTGTTCTCGTCCAAGCCATAGCCATAGGCGCCGACGATCAGGTCGGGCCGCAATTCCCGAAGCAGTTCGAGATTGGGCTCGCTGCGCGATCCCAGGTCGATGGTGGCCTGCGGCAGCGCCGGGCCCTGGACCCAGTCGCCATAACCCCTGGTGTCGCCGACGGCGAGCGGCGACACGCCGAGCGAGACCACCATTTCGGCCGATGTCCATTCCAGGCAGACGACGCGGGCAGGTGCCGCGCGTGCCGTGCCGCCCGGCAAAGCGAGGCCGGTCGCGGCGAGGCCGGCAAGATACTGGCGCCGTGTCAGCGCCGCCATTTTGGGCCGGCCCGCCACATTGCTTCTACCATGTGTATTTCACCGAACCGTTGATCCTGCGGCCCTCGCCGTAGAAGCAGCCGAAGCCCGAGGAGAAGCAGGAGGCGACGTAGCGTTTGTCGAACAGATTGCTGGCATTGGGGCTGAGCGTGGCGTTCTGCCAGGCGTAATGCACCGCCGCGTCGGCGAGCACGACCGACGGAACCTTGAAGCTGTTGGCGTCGTCGCCATAGGTCGAGCCGACATAGCGGACACCGGCGCCCAGGCCGAGACCTTCGAGCTTGCCGCTCATGAAGGTGTAATTGGCCCAAAGCGATGCGGAATGGGCCGGCACGCCGAAGGGCGTGTTGCCCTCGTTGCTGACCCAGACGCCGTTGACGTCTTCGACAGCGGTCGCCCTGGTGATCTTCGTGTCGAGATAGGTGTAGGCCGCTCTCAGGTCGAAGCCGGAATCGAGGCTGGCAACGGCCTCGAATTCCACGCCGCGCGAACGGATCTCACCGGTCTGGAACAGATCGTTGGGTGAGCCCTCATTACCGGAACGCACGACATTCTGTCGGGTCAGGTCGAAAACCGATGCCGTAATGAAGGAATTCCAGCCAGTCGGCTGGTACTTCAGGCCGATCTCGTACTGCCTGCCGGTCTCGGGCACGAACAGATTGCCGTCGCTATCGGCGCCGGCCACCGGCTGGAACGACTCGGAATAGCTGACATAGGGTGCCAGGCCGTTGTCTGCGAGATAGACCAGGCCGGCGCGGCTGGTGAAGGCGTTGTCCTTCTGCTCGGGAATGTAGCCGCCGGCCAGATTGTCGTAGACCTTGGCATCCGACCAATCCTGGCGGCCGCCAAGGGTCAGCCGCCAGTTGCCGAACTTGACCTGGTCCTGGGCATAGAGACCGACCTGCTGCTGGGTGGTGTCGGTATCGGTGTAGGGCGTCAGATCGGTGATCGGGTACCCGTAAACCGGATCGAAGATGTTGAAACCGTCCTCGACGGTCCCTTCCGAGGCATAGTCGCGGTAAGTGTAGCGTTTGTAGTCGAGGCCGACGAGCAGCGTGTGGGCAAGCGGCCCGGTGTCGAAATCGGCTTGTGCCTGGTTGTCGATGGTGACGCCGCTGAGTTTGGTGCCGCCGGCATCTGCGTAACGGTAGTAGTCGCCGCTTGAAGGTTCCAGGCCGTTCGAGTCCGTCAGTCCGCCACCAAAGACGCCCTCCTCGGTGTGGGTGAGGTGGACGTAGCGGGCATGCTGTCGCACCTGCCAAGTTTCGTTGAAACGGTGATCGAATTCGTAGCCGATCGAGGCCTGGTCGTTGTTGTAGGAATCGAAGCCGGGTTCGCCGACGAACATGCTGTTCGGCAGGTACTTGCCGTCCTTGCCCGGTATGACCGTGCCGTAGGCAGGCAGGTACTGCATCGCCCATCCCGAGCGGTCGCGCTGATAGTTGGCGAGGATGGTCAGGCTGGTGTCGGCATCGGGCTGCCAGGTGATCGCCGGCGCGATGAAGATGCGATCGTCCTTGACGAAATCGGTCTGCGTGTCGCCCATGTGAGCGGCACCGGTGAGGCGAAACAGCAGCGACTTGTCGGCGTTCACGGCACCGCTGAAATCGAACTTGCCTTCATAGCGATTGAAGCTGCCGCCACCGAGTTCGATCTCGCGCAGGTTTTCCTCGGTCGGCCGCTTGCTGACATAGTTGATGATGCCGCCGGGGCTTGCCTGGCCATAAAGCACCGAGGCTGGTCCGCGCAGCACTTCGTAACGTTCCGCCCCGTAGGAATCGAGCGCGGTGAACAGGGTGAAATTGCTCTCCTTGAGCTGCAGCCCGTCCTTGTAGAAGACGCCGTTGGCGTTCGAAATGCCGCGCAATTGCAGGCCGAGGCCGCGATTGTCGGTGCCGTAGAGATCGCCAGTGGCGCCGGGCGTGTAGCGCAGAACGCCGCCGAGATTGTCGATCGCCTGTGCTTCCATCTGGCCCTTGGTGATCACCGATATCGACTGTGGCGTCTCGATCAGCGGCGTGTCGGTCTTGGTGCCGGTGGAGCCCTTGGTGGCCACGTAGCCCTTGACCGGCCCGAAGGCGCTTTCGACACGTTCCTGGACGTTGATCGGGTCCAGGGTGGTGGTGACCGTCTCCTGGGCCAGTGCATGGCCGCAGCCAAGCAGGGCCGGCACCGACACCGCTGCGATCAGCAGGCGCTTTCGCGCCATCCGGTCCTGCCAAATCAGTCCACGTCCCGAGATCATCCTGCGCCCCCTTTTCCAAATTTCATGTCGATATTGCCGGTCGCGACGATTTGTTGATCGTTGCAGTCATCTTCAATGTTGACTAGTAAGGTCATGTTTCATAGTCAACCGGGCATGAGCCGTCGAAAGCCGGAATCTGGAAATGCGGGCGGCCGCACTGGAGAAAAGCCATGAGCATGGCTGGAATTGATGCCCAGACTGCCTTCCATATCGACGCGGTGCGCTTTGCCGTCGGCGAGCGGACGCTGCTCGGTCCGGTCTCGCTCGAACTGGAGCGCTCGCGCGTCTATGGGCTGATCGGCCACAATGGTTCGGGCAAGTCGACGCTGATCAAGCTCATGGCGCGCCAACAGCCGGCGAGTTCAGGCGCCATCACTTTCGCCAGGCGTCCGTTGCCGCAATGGGGCGCCCGCGAATTTGCCCGCGCGCTTGCCTATCTGCCGCAGACGACACCGGCGGCGACCGGCCTGACCGTGCGCGAACTGGCGACGTTGGGACGCTATCCCTGGCATGGCGCGCTTGGCCGCTTCCGCGCGCAGGACAGGCAGCATGTCGACGAGGCGCTGGCCCTGACCGACATGGACGGGTTCGCGGATCGGCTGGTGGACGAATTGTCGGGCGGCGAGCGCCAGCGCGCCTGGCTCGCCATGCTGGTGGCGCAGAACGCCGGCGTCATGCTGCTCGACGAGCCGATCTCGGCACTCGACATCGCCCATCAGGTCGAGGTGCTCGGGCTGGTCAAGGAACTCAGCCGCAAACGCGACCTGTGCGTCGTCGTCGTGCTGCACGATCCCAACATGGCGGCGCGCTACTGCGACGAGCTGATCGCGCTCAAGGACGGCAAGCTGCTGACGCGCGGCACACCAGCCGAGATCATGCGCAGCGATGTGCTGAAAGGCATTTTCGGCGTGGAGATGGGCGTGTTCGCGCACCCCGTCACCGGCCAGCCTGTCGGCTATGTGCAGTGACGAGATCTGGTGCGGCGGCGGGAAATAGAAGGCGGCTGGCCGCTGTGAGAACAAGGAAGAAGCTGTTGTCGAGAAGTGGTTTGTTGGCGGCGTTGGTCGCATCCGTCATCCTGTCGGCCGGCAGCGCGATGGCCCAGGAGCAACCGGCCGGTGCCGCGCCGGCGATTGATGCCCCCACCCCGGCTGCTCCCAC
>NZ_RZPW01000517.1:0-4600 GCF_003998455.1 Mesorhizobium sp. M7A.F.Ca.CA.001.08.2.1
ATCGGAGGCCGGCCGATCCGAATCGAGATCGACGGCGGTGTTTCAGCCGAAACCGCGCCGCTGGTCACCGCTGCCGGCGCCGACGTGCTGGTGGCGGGCGCCGCCATCTTCAAAGGCGGCAGCGTCGAGGCTTATCGGCAGAACATCCAGGCGATCAGGACGGCAGCCGATAAGGCAGCCGGTTGACCAGCAGTGTTCCCGCGTCAGCCCTGCATGCCGGCTAAGGTTCTGGTGCCGGGCGGGTTTGTGAAGCTTTTGGGGCAACGGCATCGGATGTGAGCGATTGCCTGATTCGGTTTTCAGCTCCGTCGTCTATGCCCAAAGCAGACAGTTGATCTCGCGCGAATACAAAAGAACAAAAAGAACAGATTCTCCTGCGTGCATACAAACCATGTTAAGTGCCCGCAGGTTGTGAAAAAGCGCGGAATTACAGCACTGAACTCCGAAATGCCGCATATTCCTTTGTGCTAAAGTACAATAACGTGATCTTCTGCTTGAGCAGGCGAATCTTCGCGCTGTATGGTACAAGTACGAGAAGGCGAATGCTTTCGGACTCGAATCGCCCGGGACAAGTCCTGGGGACAAGGAGTCGCTTTGACATACGGAGCTGCCAATCTGAACGACGACGCTGCCGGACCGAAGAGCACGCTTGCCACTACGGTCTATCAGCAATTGCGGGACGATCTTCTCGGCGGTGTCCTTGAAGCCGAGAGCAAGCTGCGGGTCGAGTGGGTGGTCTCCAAATATGGAGCCGGCGCGTCGCCTGTCCGCGAAGCCCTCAATCGCCTCGCCTCGGAAGGGCTTCTCGGCCGGCACGACCAGCGCGGCTTCTTCATCATGCCGGTCAGCGCCTCGGAACTCGAGGAGCTGACGCGCACCCGCTGCTGGCTCGAGGAGCGAGCGCTTCGCGAATCCATCACCCACCGCACCGCCGAATGGGAAGAACAGCTCGTGCTGGCGCTGCATCGCCTGGGACGCGCGTCACGCCTGGCACCGCAGAATCTCTTCTCGCTCAATCCCGATTGGGAGAGGCTGCATCGCATCTTCCACAGGGTGCTGATTTCGGCCTGCCGGTCGCAATGGCTGGTGGGCTTTTGCGACCAGCTCTCCGATCACGCCTATCGCTACCGGCAAATGGCCAATGATGGCGAAGGCGTCCAGCGCGACGATTTCGGCGAGCATCGTCTGATCGCCGAATGTGCCCTCGACGGCAATGCCGACGGTGCCGTCGAGGCCCTGCTCAACCACTACCGGTTGACTGCGGCCATGTGCATGAAGCGCTTCGAGCAGGACGAGGAAACGAAAGAAATCGCCGGCAAACGCGCTCGGCGATAGCAGTCGTCTCCTGGCGGGTCTCTTGTGCTCGTTTCTTGCACGCAACCTGCGTCGGCGCGGCCGGCGTGAACCGCTGTCGGCGGGCTTGACGGCGCGGCCAAGAACCGCGAACTCTCGCCGCCGAGGCATGCCGCGACAGGCGCATGCTCAGCGCCGCAGCACCCCAGGGAAGTCTTCATGAGCAATCATCTGTTCGATGCGTTCCGGTTCCGGATGCCGGCGCCAGCGCGCTTGCTGATGGAAACCGATGATGGCCGCTCGATCACCTATGGCGATATGCTGGCCCGCTCGGCGCAGTTTGCGCATGCGCTCCTGCAACTGGATGTCGAGCCCGGTGACCGCGTTGCCGTGCAGGTCGAGAAGAGCCCGGAAGCGGTCATGCTCTATCTCGCCTGCCTGCGCGCCGGCGCCGTCTTCCTGCCGCTCAACACCGCCTACACGCTGGCTGAGCTGGAGTATTTCTTCGGCGACGCAGAACCACGCCTGGTCGTCTGCGATCCGGCAAGAGCGGCCGACATCGGCGCGCTGGCGGAAAAGACGGGCGCCGTCACCGTCACGCTCGGCCGCGATGGCCGGGGATCGCTGACCGACCAGGCCTCGCGGCTGCCGACGGATTTTCATGACGTGGCGCGCGGGCCGGATGACCTCGCGGCAATCCTCTACACGTCGGGGACCACCGGCCGTTCGAAAGGCGCCATGCTCAGCCACGAGAACCTTGCTTCGAACGCGCGCGTGCTGGTCGAGCACTGGCGTTTCACCGGAGACGACGTGCTGATCCACGCATTGCCGATCTTCCACACGCACGGCCTGTTCGTCGCCACCAACGTCGTCCTGATGGCCGGCGCCTCGATGCTGTTCGAGCAGAAGTTCGATCCGGCCCGCATCGCCTCGCTGCTGCCGCGTGCCACGGCCCTGATGGGGGTGCCGACCTTCTACGTGCGCCTGCTGCAGCATGAGGGGCTGGACCATGAGGCGGCGAAAAACATCCGTGTGTTCATTTCCGGGTCGGCGCCGCTGCTGGCCGAGACGCACAAGATCTGGCGCGAGCGCACCGGCCACGCGATCCTCGAACGCTACGGCATGACCGAGACCAACATGAACACCTCGAACCCCTATGAGGGCGAGCGGCGCGCCGGCACCGTCGGTTTCCCCTTGCCCGGCGTCACGCTTCGCATCACCGATCCAGACAGCGGCGCAGCGCTTGCGCAGGGCGAGGTCGGCATGATCGAGGTGAAGGGCCCAAATGTTTTCGGCGGCTATTGGCGCATGCCGGAGAAGACCAAGGCGGAATTCCGCGCCGGCGGTTTTTTCATCACCGGCGATCTCGGCATGACCGACGCCGACGGCTACGTCCACATCGTCGGTCGCGGCAAGGACCTGATCATATCGGGCGGTTACAACATCTACCCGAAGGAGCTCGAAAGCGAGATCGATGCGCTCGACGGGGTTAGCGAAAGCGCCGTCATCGGCGTTGCCCATCCGGATTTCGGCGAAGGCGTCACCGCCGTGGTCGTGCGGGCGCCGTCATCGCGGATCACCGGTGCCGAAATTCTCGGCGCTATCGCCGGACGGGTGGCGAAATACAAGCATCCGAAGCGCGTGATCTTCGTCGATGAACTGCCGCGCAACACCATGGGCAAGGTACAGAAGAACCTGCTGCGCGACACCTACAAGGACATATACGCATCATAGTCGCGCGGTGCCCGGGGCAGCGGCGCCTTACTCCTTGCGCGCCCTTTCGACCCGACTACCGGAGCCCCACAAGGCGCGCTTCAGCAGGTTGCGCTTGCGCGGCACGAGGTTGATGTCGCTGACAAGCTTGGCGCCGCCCTCGCGCCGTTCGAGGGTGATCTTGCGGCTGTGGAAGGCTTCCAGCTCGGCACGGTGCGCCACGCTGATGATGGTGACATCGGGCAATTCGCGGATCACCGTCGCCATCATGGCGTCCTGGCTCTTCTCGTCGAGCGCCGAGGTTGCTTCATCCAGCACGACGATATCGGGGCGGTGCAGCAGCAGGCGCGCGAAAGCGAGACGCTGCTTTTCGCCGCCCGACAGCGTCTGGTCCCATGGCGCTTCTTCCTTGATCCTTTCGGCAAGATAGGCCAAGCCGACCTTGTCCAGGGCGGCCTTGATCTGTTTGATCGTCCACTTGTCCGCGGCCGCGGGATAGGCGACCGCGCGGCGAAGCGTGCCCGAGGGGATGTAGGGACGTTGCGGCAGCATGAACAGTCGCCTGTCGGCATGAAAATTGACGCTGCCGCCGCCCCATGGCCACAGGCCGGCAACGGCCCGCACCAGCGTCGACTTGCCCGAGCCGGATTCGCCAGCCACCAGCACACGCTCGCCCGGTTCGATCGCAACCTCGGTTTCCTTGACCACGGAGGTGCCGTCGTCGAGCGTGACGGAGAGATCGTCGAGGCTGAGCATCGCACCGTCTTCGGTTTCGCCGTGCTGGATGCGTCCGAGCGCGTCGCTCTGCTCCGCACGCTCGAGCCCGTCGAGCGACATCATCAGCGAGGCGATGCGTCGCGCCGAGGCGTTCCAGTCGGCAAGACGCGGGTAGTTGTCGACCAGCCATCCGAACGCGCCCTGCACGATGGCGAAGGCGGAGGCAGCCTGCATCACCTGTCCGAGCGACATCGAGCCTTCGAGGAATTTCGGCGCGCAAAGCAGGACCGGCACGACCGGTGCAAACAGGCTCGACCCCTGCGACACCAGCGCCGTGCGCATGTGCTGGCCCGTCAGCAGCGCCCATTGCCTGAGCACATGACCGAAATTCCTGTCGATGCCGCTGCGCTCCTCCTCCTCGCCGCCGAGCAATGCGATGCTCTCGCCGTTTTCGCGTACCCGCGTCAGCGTGTAGCGGAATTCGGCTTCCGCCTGGTTCTTCTGCTCGGAGAGGCGGACGAAATGCCGGCCGATGACCACCATCGACGTGGAGGTGATGGCGGCATAGATGACTGCGGTGATGACGAGGAAGCCGGGAATGGTCAGGTTTTCGCCACCGATCGGCAAAGTGAGCGCGCCGCCGATCGTCCACAGCACCACGATGAAGGTCGAGGCCGACAGGAACGCATTGAGGACGCCGGAGATGAAATCGACCGGTGACTCGGTGGCGATCCGCAGATCCTCCGTGAGGCGGGCTTCGGGGTTCGAGTGGTCGCCGGCGACGAGATTCAACTGGTAGTAGCGGCCATTGGCAAGCCAGCGTGCGATGACGGCGGTGGTCAGCCAGGAACGCCAGCGGCGCTGGATCGTCATGCGC
>NZ_RZPW01000518.1:0-4594 GCF_003998455.1 Mesorhizobium sp. M7A.F.Ca.CA.001.08.2.1
CGCTGATGGCGCCGCGTCCGTCGCGGGTGGTGCGCATGATATCGGCGATACGCAGTGCCGGTTCGCCGAAGAAGTTTGCGGCCCCCTGCTGTTCGAGGACCAGCAGCGTGCGCTGGATAGCCCCGACCGATGGCTTCGTCACGTTGCCATAGCGCGAGCCGATCTCGTCGGCGCGCTCGGCGATGTTGGCGAGCAGCGCCTGCAGATCCTTCATGTCGAGCAGCAGCAAGCCTTCCTCGTCCGCCAGGCGGAAGGCGATGTTCATGATGCCTTCCTGCGCCTCGGTCAGGTTCATCAGGCGCGACAGCAACAACGGCCCCATTTCCGAGACCGTGGCGCGGATCGGATGACCCTGCTCGCCGAACAAGTCCCAGAAGATAACGGGAAATTCCTGGAAGTCATACGGATCGAGCTTGACCTGTTCGGCCCGCTTGACGAGGAAATCCTGTGCCGTGCCCATCATCGCGATGCCCGACAGATCACCCTTGATGTCCGCGCAGAACACCGGCACGCCGGCGTTGGAAAATCCTTCGGCCAGGATCTGCAAGGTGACGGTCTTGCCGGTGCCGGTGGCGCCGGTCACCAGGCCGTGACGATTCCCATATCGCAGCAACAACTGCTCGGCACGCTGATAGCTGTCGTCGGGCTTTCGGCTGGCGCCGATGAAAATACTGGTCTCGTCAGCCATATGTCCGGTCTCCGCAAACTGATGTGTCTAAAGCCAGTGGCCTTGCCGCAGGTATAGTGAGGCCATTGCACAGCGACAATGCCATTCGTCCAAATCGGGGCCATTCGTCCAAATCCGGGCCATTCGCCCAAATCGGCCCCATTCGTTCAGATCGGGTTTTTGGAGCTTGCGGATTTTGCCGCTGTTTGGCAATCGTCGTCCACGCGGACTGACCTATATCTGATGGATCGAATCCGGTCTCTGAAAGCGCATTGCATTGCGATATCGGACCGGGGACCGTAGACTGAACCGCTCCCGGCTGGTGCGGCCGCATGAAACGAGGAGGACGGATGGGCGCCGGAGCCTTGATCCAGGACGTGGAACCCGAGAACGCCGAGCGTCAGCGATGGCTCGCCTTGGCGGAAAAGGCATTGGCAGGCGCTTCCTTCGAGGAAAAGCTGGTCTCGCACAGCGATGACAACATCCGTATCGAACCGCTCTACGACCGCAGCACCGCGGCGGAACCGATCGTGCGTACAAACCCGAAATCGCCATGGATCGTCAGCCAGCGCATCGACGATCCGGACATCGACCGTGCCAGAAGCCAAGCGCTGGAGGATGTTGCACAGGGTGCCACGGGATTGTCGCTGGTCTTCGAAGGGGCGCCCAACGCGTTCGGCTACGGCTTGCCGAGAACGGCGGAGGCGCTGGAGGCGGTGCTGGACGGCATACCGCTCAACCGCATCCAGGTTCGCATCGACGCCCATCCCTGGAGCCGCGCCGTGGCCGACTGGCTGGTCGCGTTCCTGAGCAAGCGGCGATCGGACCCGGCAAAGCTCAACCTCTCCTTCGGCATCGATCCAGCGGCGATCTTCGCGGGAACCGGTCGGCTGCGCATGTCGATCGAGGCGCTGCAGGCCTCTATGCCACAGTCGCTGGCGCACTTCTTCGCGATGGGCGTTCCGGGCGTGCTGCTGGAAGCTGACGGGCGCGTGTTCCACAATGCCGGCGCGACGGAAGCGCAGGAACTTGGCATCATGCTGGCTTCGGCTGTCTCCTATCTCAGAATGTTCGAGACGGCGCGGCAGCCGCTTGTCTATGCCGCACCGCATATCGGTTTTGCGCTCAGCGTCGACCAGGACCAGTTGCTGTCGACGGCCAAGATGCGAGCATTGCGCAGACTATGGGCGCGGGTGCAGGAGGCTTGTTCGATCCCGACATCCACCGCCAATATCCATGCCGAGACGTCGTTTCGCATGATGACGGCGATGGATCCGGAGACCAACATCCTGCGCACCACCATTGCATGCTTTGCCGCGGCGTGCGGCGGCGCCGATTCGATCTCCATCCTGCCGCACACGATCGCGCATGGTCTGCCGGCGGGTTTTGCCCGTCGTGTTGCCCGCAACACGCAGCTGATCATGGCCAATGAAAGCCATATCGATCATGTCACCGATCCCGCCTATGGTTCCGGCGCCGTCGAGGCTTTGACCGCGGAGTTGTGCGAGTTGGCCTGGGCGGAATTGCAGACGATCGAAGCCGAGGGCGGTGTCCTGTCCAGCCTTCAGGACGGACGCATCCAGAAGCGCGTCCACGCAGCTGCGGAGCAGCGCAATGCAGCCTACCGCACAGGCCAACGGGCCATCATCGGCACCACGCTCTATCCATCGAAAGACGAACGTCCGGTCGAGACGCTGGCGGCGGAACGGCGGCCGGCCTTCACCGAAGGCGTTGCCGTCTGCGAGGCGCTGTTTCCAGTCCGCATCGACCAATCGATCGGAGCCGGCTCTTGATCCCGGACTTCGGCCAGATCGGCTGGGTCCCGCCACGCCGCGCTCCCGTCGAGGTCAAAGGCCAGCGGACCACGCCGGAAGGGCTCGTCGCCAAGCATCTGTACAATCAAAGCGACCTCAAGGGGTTGCCGCATCTCGACACCTATCCCGGCCTGCCGCCCTTCGTGCGCGGCCCCTACCCGACCATGTATGTCCAGCAGCCCTGGACCATCCGGCAATATGCCGGCTTCTCGACGGCCGAAGAATCCAACGCCTTTTACCGGCGCAACCTTGCCGCTGGCCAGAAGGGCCTGTCGGTCGCCTTCGATCTCGCCACGCATCGCGGCTATGACAGCGATCATCCGCGCGTTGCCGGCGATGTCGGCATGGCTGGCGTCGCCATCGATTCCATTCTCGACATGCGGCAGCTCTTCGACGGCATTCCGCTCGGCGAGATGACGGTATCGATGACGATGAACGGCGCGGTGCTGCCGATCATGGCGCTCTACATTGTCGCGGCGGAAGAACAGGGCGTTGCGCAGAAAGATCTCGCCGGCACCATTCAGAACGACATTCTGAAGGAGTTCATGGTCCGCAACACCTACATCTATCCGCCGAAACCCTCGATGCGGATCGTGTCGGACATCTTCTCGTACACATCGAAGAACATGCCGAAGTTCAATTCGATCTCGATCTCCGGCTATCACATGCAGGAGGCCGGCGCGACGGCCGACCTTGAACTCGCCTATACGATCGCCGATGGCATCGAGTATGCCCGCGCCGGCGTCGCGGCGGGCCTCGACATTGACCGCTTTGCGCCGCGCCTGTCCTTCTTCTGGGCCATCGGCATGAATTTCTTCATGGAAGTCGCCAAGCTGCGGGCCGCGCGCCTGTTGTGGGCGACCCTGATGCAGAAGAATTTTTCGCCCAAGGACGAGCGCTCGTTGTCGCTGCGCACCCATTGCCAGACTTCTGGCTGGTCGCTGACGGCGCAGGATCCCTACAACAACATTGTCCGCACCATGATCGAGGCAATGGCTGCAACGCAGGGCCACACCCAATCGCTGCACACCAATTCCTTCGACGAGGCGATGGCGCTGCCGACCGACCATTCGGCGCGGATCGCCCGCAACACCCAGCTCATCCTGCAAAAGGAATCCGGCACCACGCGCATCATCGACCCGTGGGGCGGTTCGGCCTATCTTGAACGGCTGACGCATGATCTGGCGGCGCGCGCGCTTGCCCATATCGAGGAGGTCGAGGCGCTCGGCGGCATGGCGGCGGCGACCGAACAGGGCATTCCCAAGCTGCGCATCGAGGAAGCTGCCGCGCGCACGCAGGCGCGGATCGATTCCGGCGAGCAGATGCTGGTCGGCGTCAACGCCCATCGGCCCGAGACCGACATCGAGGTCGACGTGCTGAAGATCGACAATGCCGAGGTCAGGGCCCGGCAATTGTCGAAGCTGCAACGGCTGAAGGGCACGCGCGACGTCGCCGCCGTCGAAAGCGCACTCGATGCGCTGACCCGTGCCGCGCAAGGCACTGAAAACCTGCTGGAATTCGCCATCCGAGCCGCGCGCGCCAATGCAACGGTCGGCGAGATTTCATTCGCGTTGGAAAGAGCCTTTGGGCGCCACGTCGCTACGGTGCAGACCATTTCCGGCATCTATCGCAAGGCGCTTGGCGATCATCCCGTGGTCGACGGGCTGCAGGACAAGCTTGACGCCTTCGAGAAGAAGGCCGGCGGCAAGCCGCGCATTCTCGTCGCCAAGATGGGCCAGGACGGCCACGACCGTGGCCAGAAGGTCATCGCTACGGCCTTCGCCGATCTCGGCTTCGACGTCACCGTCGGCGCTATGTTCCAGACACCGGATGAGATCGCCAGGCTGGCGGTCGCACAGGACGTCCACATCGTCGGCGCCTCGTCGCTGGCGGCGGGACATCTGACGCTGATCCCCGAACTGCGCGACGCGCTTAAAAAGCTCGGCCGCGGCGACATGCTGATCGTCGCCGGCGGCGTCATCCCACCGCAGGACTATGACGCGGTGCGGCAAGCCGGCGCTGCCGAGATCTTCCCGCCGGGCACAGTCATCCCAGAGGCAGCGGATCGCCTGCTGGACCGCCTCCTGGCCACGGACTAGGACTGCTGTATCTC
>NZ_RZPW01000519.1:0-4578 GCF_003998455.1 Mesorhizobium sp. M7A.F.Ca.CA.001.08.2.1
CCTCCGTGGCATTCCAGGTCGCCCGCCACGATTGGATGGTGGCGGGTCAACGGAAGGAAAGCATCATGATCCAGAAAAATTGGCAGGAACTGATCAAGCCGAACAAGATCGAGTTCTCGTCGAAGAAGAAGACGCTGACCACACTGGTCGCCGAGCCTCTCGAGCGTGGCTTTGGCCTGACGCTGGGCAACGCGCTGCGCCGCGTGCTTCTGTCTTCGCTGCGCGGTGCGGCTGTTACCGCCGTGCAGATCGACGGCGTTCTACATGAATTCTCGTCCATCGCCGGTGTGCGCGAGGACGTGACCGACATCGTCTTGAATATCAAGGAAATCGCCATCCGCATGGAAGGCGATGGTCCCAAGCGCATGGTCGTTCGCAAGCAGGGACCGGGTGCGGTTCTTGCCGGCGACATCCAGACGGTTGGCGACGTCGAGATCCTCAACCCCGACCACGTCATCTGCACGCTGGACGAAGGCGCTGAAATCCGCATGGAATTCACCGTCGACACCGGCAAGGGTTACGTGCCGGCCGACCGCAACCGCGCCGAAGACGCGCCGATCGGCCTCATCCCGGTCGACAGCCTTTATTCGCCGGTCAAGAAGGTCTCCTACAAGGTCGAGAACACCCGCGAGGGCCAGGTTCTCGACTATGACAAGCTGACCATGACGATCGAGACCGACGGTTCGATCACCGGCGAGGACGCAGTGGCTTTCGCCGCCCGCATCCTGCAGGACCAGCTCGGCCTGTTCGTCAACTTCGACGAGCCGCAGAAGGAAGTCGCCGCCGAGGCCGTCACCGAGCTCGCCTTCAACCCGGCGCTGCTCAAGAAGGTCGACGAACTCGAGCTTTCGGTGCGTTCGGCCAACTGCCTGAAGAACGACAACATCGTCTATATCGGCGACCTGATCCAGAAGACCGAGGCCGAGATGCTGCGCACCCCGAACTTCGGCCGCAAGTCGCTGAACGAGATCAAGGAAGTCCTGGCGGCGATGGGCCTGCACCTCGGCATGGAAGTGCCGGACTGGCCGCCGGAAAACATCGAAGACCTCGCTAAGCGTTACGAAGACCAATATTGAGCATGAATTCCAAGGATCGGCGGCGTGGGCCGCTCGATCCGACGGTCATGCGGAAAACCATCAGAGGCCGCGGCCTCTTGAACAACTGAAGAAGGAAAAGAGCCATGCGCCACGGTTTCAAAGGCCGCCGCTTCGCCCGAAGCATTAGCCATCGCAAGTCGATGTTCGCCAACCTCGCCGTGTCGCTGCTCGAGCACGAGCAGATCGTCACAACCTTGCCGAAGGCGAAGGACCTGCGTCCGATCGTCGAGAAGCTGGTGACGCTCGGCAAGCGTGGCGACCTGCACGCCCGCCGCCAGGTCATTGCCCAGATCGGCAATGAAGGCGTCGTCAAGCGTCTGTTCGACACCATCGCGCCGCGCTACGCCAACCGCAATGGCGGCTATCTGCGCATCATGAAGGCGGGCTTCCGTCACGGTGACAACGCCGCGATGGCTGTCATCGAGTTCGTCGATCGCGACGTCTCGGCCAAGGGCGCCGGCGACCGCGCTCGCATCGAGGCCGAAAGCGCTGACGCGGACGCCGCAGCCGCATAAGGCTCGGTTTTCCCAAATGAGTTCAAAGGGGCCTGCGGGCCCCTTTTTGTTTTCTGAAAGCAGCAAACCGCGCCGGAATCCGATTTCCGGGCATGCCCCTGGGGTTTTGGCCCAAAATAGTCGGATTTCAGCGGCTTAGCCTTTCATTTTGCACAATCGTCGGGACAATGCCCCCGAACTTGCCTTGGAGGATTCGCGAATGCGCGCCAGAAGACTGCCCTTTGTTCTGCTTTTCGCCATCATGGCGTTTGCGGCCGCACCGGTGGTCAGGCAGGCATTGGCCGAGGAGACCAAGACCGATCCTGGCCTGTCCGATGTGCTGACCGACCTGCTGCATGGCGTCGAGGGCGAGAACGCGACGTCCGGTCCCGACAAGCGCGTGCCGTTCGGTCGCGAGGAGGTGCAGCTGTCGTTTGCGCCGCTGGTCAAGCAGACGGCGCCGGCGGTGGTCAACGTCTATGCCTCGCAGACCGCCAAGGTGACATCGCCTTTCGACGGTGATCCGTTCTTCGAAGAATTCTTCGGCCGCTCGCAGCCGCGCGCGCAGTCTTCGCTGGGCTCCGGCGTGCTGGTCGATCCGACCGGCGTCGTGGTCACCAATTACCACGTCATCAAGGATGCCGACCGGGTCAAGGTGGCGACCGCTGATGGGCGTGAGTTCGACAGCAAGGTGCTGCTCAAGGACGAGACTCTCGACCTTGCCGTGCTCAAGATCACCTCGGACAAGCCGTTTCCGGTCATTGCCATCGGCGATTCCGACGCGCTCGAGGTCGGCGATCTGCTGCTGGCCATCGGCAACCCCTTCGGCGTCGGCCAGACCACCACCAGCGGCATCGTCTCGGCACTGGCCCGCAGCCATATCGGCGTCTCCGATTCCAGCTTCTTCATCCAGACCGACGCCGCCATCAATCCCGGCAATTCCGGCGGTGCGCTGATCAACATGGGCGGCCAGCTGGTCGGCATCAATACGGCCATCTACAGCCGCAGCGGCGGTTCGATCGGCATCGGCTTCGCCATTCCCTCGAACATGGTTCGCGCCTTTGCCGACGCGGCCAAGGCCGGGCTCGACTTCTTCGAACGGCCCTATATCGGCGCCGAGTTCGAAGCGGTGACGCCGCAGATCGCAGAATCGCTCGGCATGGAGAAGCCGACCGGTGCGCTGGTTTCGTCGGTCGAGGCGACCGGACCGGCCGCCAAGGCAGGGCTCAAGCCCGGCGACGTGGTGCTGCAGCTCAACGGCAAGCCGGTCGAGAGCATCGAAGCGCTGGACTACCGGATGGCGACGCTGTCGATCGGCACCACCGCCAATTTCGCGGTCCTGACCAAGGGCCAGCAGGCGGCGATGGATATCGCGCTGGAGCGTGCTCCGGAAGGCATGAAGGCTGCCGAGGTGACGCTGCATGGCCGCAGCCCGTTCTCGGGCGCCAAGGTCGCGGAGCTTTCGCCCCGGCTCGCGCAGCGGCTTGGCCTGCGCACGGACATCAAGGGCGTCACCGTGGTCGACATCAACCGCGATTCACCGGCCGCCGATTTCGGCTTCCAGCCGGGCGACATCGTGCGCGAGGTGAACGGCACCACCATCGATACCGCAGCGACCCTGGAGCTGGCGGCCAAGACGGATACGCGCTGGTGGCGCTTTACGGTCGAGCGCGGCGGGCAGATACTGCGTCAGGTGTTGCGTTATTAGGGCTGGGTTCCGTGCATTCGGGCTCATGCTCCAACGAAAAAGAAGTGCATGGCCGATCTGTTCAGCGTCGATGAACCGGAAAAGACGCCGCCTGGGCGGCCGCTGGCCGACAGGCTGCGGCCGAGGAACCTTGGCGAGGTCGTCGGCCAGGAGCATCTGACCGGGCCTGACGGCGCGCTGACCCGGTTGATCGGTTCCGGCTCGCTCGGCTCGATGATTTTCTGGGGGCCGCCCGGCACCGGCAAGACCACCGTGGCGCGGTTGCTCGCCGGTGAAACGAGTCTCGCCTTCGAGCAGATATCGGCTGTCTTTTCCGGCGTCGCCGACCTGAAAAAGGTGTTCGAATCAGCCAAATTGCGCCGTGCCAATGGCCGCCAGACCTTGCTGTTCGTCGACGAGATCCATCGCTTCAACCGCGCGCAGCAGGACAGTTTCCTCCCGGTCATGGAGGACGGGACAGTCGTGCTGGTTGGCGCCACGACCGAAAACCCGTCCTTCGAACTGAATGCCGCTTTGTTGTCACGCGCGCGCGTTCTGGTCTTCCATTCGCTTGGCGAGGAGAGCATCTCCAAGCTGATGGCGCGGGCGGAGGAGACCGAGGGCAGGGCGCTGCCGCTCGACGACGAGGCGCGGGCCATGCTCATCCGCATGAGCGATGGCGACGGCCGCGCCTCTCTTACCCTGGCAGAGGAAGTCTGGCGAGCAGCCAAGCCCGGCGAGGTCTTCGATCCCGAGGGTCTGCAGCGCATCGTCCAGCGCCGCGCGCCAATCTACGACAAGGGCCAGGACGGCCATTACAATCTGATCTCGGCGCTGCACAAATCGGTACGCGGTTCAGATCCTGACGCGGCCCTCTACTATCTCGCACGCATGTTCGATGCCGGCGAGGATCCGCTCTATCTAGGCCGCCGGCTGGTGCGCATGGCCATGGAAGACATCGGCCTTGCCGACCCGCAGGCGCTTGTCGTCGCCAATGCGGCCAAGGATGCCTACGACTATCTCGGCTCGCCCGAAGGCGAACTCGCCTTTGCCGAGGCCACCGTCTATCTCGCCACCGCGCCCAAATCCAACGCCGTCTACAACGCTTTCAAGGCCGCCACGCGGGCCGCCAAGGAACACGGCTCGCTGCTGCCACCCAAGCACATCCTCAATGCGCCGACCAAACTGATGAAAGAGGAGGATTACGGCGCCGGCTACCGCTACGACCATGACGAGCCGGATGCCTTTTCGGGGCAGGATTATTTTCCGGAGAAGATGGGTCGCCAGACCTTCTATGATC